>JAPUIX010000064.1 GCA_027296625.1 Gammaproteobacteria bacterium
TACTGTGGCCGAAAACGCCAGGGTGCACAGCCATGTCGTTAGATACATCATCAACACGATGGGCGAAGGAGAGAAAATCATGACACGAGCAATCAACCTATGCGCTTGCGTGCTTGCATCGGCAGCTATCGCCTTCGGCACGACGGCTCGCGCCGAAACACTGGCTGGGTCTCTCACAGAAATGCAGGGGAAGGTACTGGTCAACGCTGGCAACGGGTACGAATTAGCCCAGCCCGGCATGCTGTTGAAGCTCGGAGACCGCGTGTTGACACTGCAGGGTGGGAGCGCGGTCGTCGCTCAGGTTGACGGTTGTGTTACGCGACTAGCAGAAAATACAGCATTCACGCTTCAGGAACCAAGCCTGTGCAACGGAGGCGTGAATACGCTCAGGCAGATCGGGCCATACTATGCACAGGCAATCGGCGCCCCCCAACCCGGCGAAACCATGACGGATGTTCCCCCTGGAGTGCCTGCGGCTGCGCCCGAAGTCGCCGCGGCTGAGGCGGAACCAGGAGCCGCCACGGAAGAACCAACATACGAGCCCGATTATAAACCAAAGAAGAAGCTCTCAAAAGTAACGATGGGTGCGATTATTGCCGCCGTGTTCGCAGCCGCAGGTAGTAGTGGCAGCAGTTCCTCCAGTACGCCTGCGCACATTCCATCAGATTAATACCCGCCGCAGCAGAGGGTAGCCCAAATGGTGCCGTTGCTCAGTAGCGCTCGTCGGTAGCGGTGAGCCCGATCTGAAGTCCCCCGTGTGATCGTAACCAGCGTGACTGATCATCTCGGGTCATCGCTGCGGGCGTGTCCGGTAGGTGTCGCCCCAAAGGATGCATGGCGCTGGACAAGACCTCTACACGGTCGAGTCCAACTCGGCAAGTCACATCGCCTGATGTAATCCGTTAAGGCGTTGCTTTGTTGCCCCAAGCCTCGGTAATCTATATCGGCCTCCGAATAACGATAACGAGCAAAGTCGAAACAGCAGGAATCCCGGCGCATCCGCTCTCAAATGCGATTCAAAGGTTTAACGACGCTGGGCAGAACGCCTGCGGCAACCCCAGAGTCCTATAGACCCCGCCACGTATATCTCACGCTACTTGTCCCGCTGTTCGCACTGCTTTTGACTAAGAACGCCTCAGCTGAACCTAGCACCCTTGGCCAGACGGGCCTGATCAATATGCCGAGTGCGAGAATAGAAGAAGAGGGCACCTTGCGTTTCGGTCTTAGCGCCTTTGATCCTTATACACGGCTTTGGAGCAGCATTACCCTGCTGCCGCGCTTCGAACTGTCAGGCCGGTATACCGAAATCGATAGGGTTCGCGGATTTGAAGACAACGATGATTTTGGGGACTTTAAAGATAAAGCGTTTGACGCAAAGTTGCTCATGTTACGCGAATCACGCTATCGCCCTGCCATAAGTATCGGCACTCAGGACTTCACCGGTACGCAACTATTTTCCGCCAAGTTCATCGCCTTGAGTAAACAGTTTGGTGATTTCGACGTCACGCTAGGTTACGGCGATCAACGCATTGACGGGGGGTTCGGCGGCCTACGTTACCGACCATCGTGGAACAAAAAACTCGGTTTTGTCGTGGAATATGATGCCAATGACTACGAGAATGACTTTCAAGCAAGCACATCGGGCGCCGACGAGCGCGAGGGAGGCCCGACTTACGCATTCGAATACAAATCTCGCTGGTTTGGAACGCAGCTATCTTTCCAGAGTGACGTAGTCGGGGCAAATATTTATGCCTCGATTCCCCTAACAGTGCGGGAATTCGTTCCGAATACAAATGAGCCCGCGCCTTATACCAAAGTTACATCGCGGCCAACAATGAGTGAATGGCGGAGCAATATAGGATACCCTCTCGACCTAGTTCGGGCTTTACAAAGGCAAGGTTATAAGAATGTCCAACTTAGCCTAAAAGGTAGTACCCTTGAAGCAAACCTAACCCACTCGCGTATCTCACTGATGAGTCGGGCAGTCGGGCGCGCGGCCAGAACTATTTTCCTGTTGGGCCCGCGAGATATCGATTCTATCCGAATCACATACACCGTTAACGACTTACCCGTGCTGACTTATACGTTTAAGGATACCTATCTGCTCCAGTACTATTTCGATGGCCTTGTCTCTCAACAGCGATTAGCCGAATCCGTTGAAATTGTCTACAGTTCTCCCGAACATGCTGACCAGTCTGTCAACCACGGCGCTGTGATTCTCGACAATGTCGACGCCAGCGATCGCAAAATTAAGACCATAATTGGTGAAGAGGGACATATCCTACTTGTCAGAAGACAGGACGCTTTTCTCTCTGGTTTTGAGCTCATTCCCTTTAATCTGCGTTTCTTTTTCAATGACCCTAGTGGAGCCTTTAAGTTCGATACTTTTTCCCTCGCTAAGTACAGCAAACACTTTGGTAGGGGTTTCTTCTTCAACACTTCCGCCAGATTGACGCTCTTTGAAGATGTTAGTGACGTAACACAACCTTCAAACAGTGTGTTACCTCACGTACGCTCTGATGTGGCGCTCTATAAACAAGGAGATGACTTGAGGCTGGATACTCTTCTGTTTAATCAATATTTCCATCCTCGGCAGCGGGTCTATGCTAGATTATCGGCCGGATACTATGAGGAGATGTTCGGAGGTTTCGGTGGCCAGATATTGTACCTGCCAAAAAGAGGAAATTGGGCCATTGATCTCAGCGTGGATTCGCTCAAGCAGCGAGATCCAGATGATAGCTTTGAGTTCATCGACTATTCAGTCGTTACGGTGTTAAGCGCTTTTCACTATCGGTTTCCAGCCCTGGGGCTGACTACTACCGCGCGGGCCGGCCGATTTTTGGCCGATGATGATGGTATTCGGTTCGAGCTCAAACGACGCTTCCGGTCCGGCGTGGAGGTCGGTGCCTGGTACACTGTTACCAACGGCGACGACATAACGACACCAGGTAGTCCAGACGATCCTTATCGCGACAAAGGAATCTTTATGTCGGTTCCCTTAAGCACGCTGCTGACGAAGGACACGCAGGTGAGGTCGAATTTGTCGCTCTCGCCTTGGGCACGCGACGTCGGCCAAATGGTCATATCGCCGGACGATCTGTACCAGACACTGGAAAGGCCACTGATGTTCGGCAATCCCGAATATGGCCCCCTGACCGACCTCGAAAAATAGAATCGCACGGGCAATATCGCCACCTGTGTTACCCGTAATCCGAGAGCAAAGCGCCGTACGTGTCGCTTCGCGACAGGGCCTTCCTCCCTGGTTGCGCTGTTTCGGTGCTTGTCACACGTCATTATGGCACTGTAATATGCTGTTGTTCTTGCATATCGTTAGAAAAATCGCACGGCAAGCAGCATCAATAACGAGGGTGGCATAGTGTACTTTGGTTG
>JAPUIX010000065.1 GCA_027296625.1 Gammaproteobacteria bacterium
AGGCGAGATTCATCGGCCAGCTTGTAGATGATGGCCGTACCAGAACCCTTGTGAATCGCATCGGCGCCATGAAACTGGCCTTGGGCAAGGACTGCTGGCTGTAATTCTCTCGGCGTGGTCGGCATCGGGTCATTCATCTCCCTGTCTGGCATATTGGCCGCGGCAGCCAGCACTTCCTTTTGCAGTTGGTCCATTTCTTCTTCGATTTGATCCAGCTCCTCGAGAGACATTTCCGCGCCCTGTTGGGGGTCCGGGATCGTAAAAGGTAAGTCTTCCTCCACTGTTCTATCGATGATGAGTGGTGATCCGAGGTACCATGCTGCTACGATGAGGATGAGAATTGCAATCAATAGCAACAGTTGCAGGAGGCGCTTCTTCATCGGCGGCATCTTTTTCAGCTGGAGATAGTCATTTTTTGAGCGAAATACCGTGATATGGCTCTATGAACGCTTGCGATCGTAGCAGCTTACAGGACGCGTCAGCGACTTGTCGATCTACAAGCAGGCTAACGGTCTTGAAAACATGGCTGCGATCCGATCTTAAGTTGATAGCTTCTAGCTGACTCATGAAGCGTGATGAGCCTCAATGCGGACGCCCTTGAAGCGCGAGCGCCAAAGTTTTGGGTGCTTCGCATATCCTTACATCGTGTCAGTGAAATACATATTGCTGCTGAAGGTGGCGTGGACTTGGCTTAAGGGGAGGGGATTTCCCCCACATTTGCCAGTGGCACTTGACGTAGCGCTCTCCTCAATGTTTTCCTATTGTTTGTGAGCGCTTATACGCATCGCGCTGCGCGTGATGCGGGGAGTGAACGGATTGCACGAACTTTCCGAGACCATCAGGTTTATATTTACGGTTGTTGCCTTATCCGCGACGTTGGCGACTGCGAGTAACGCGGGTTCAGTAAATTATGAAGCGCCGCCTGTGTTCCCAGCGAATGAACTTTTGTCCAGGGACCTTCTTCAATCGGCGCACCATCGGATTCAGGGTGACGTAACAACAGTCGGTAACTTATATCAGTTTGATGTGGAATCAGACGTTGGTTATTATCAGATCACGTCGCTGGCAATGCTTAGGATCCGCGTCCATGAGATCTCAGTGGTCTCGCAGGCCATGAGCCGATTTGATGCAGCGAACCGCCAGCTTTCCGATAAATTGCGTAGTGAACTCGGAGTGAGTGCGGATTCCGCTGTTGATATTGTCACGTCGCCGGTGAGTACGGCGTTGGATCTCGCGAACCAGGTCACAACGAACCTCGGAGACACATTTGCAGGTGCCGATGGTATTGTTATTGAAGAGCAGACATATCGTGTGACCAGCACTGAGGATATTGTCTATGCGGCTCACAAACGCAACATCGCATATCAATTGGATCTTGATGTCTACTCCTCGAACCCAAGCGTTCAGAAGTTTTTGGATGTGATTGCAACAGCGCGCACAGCAGGCAATTTTACTGCCGGGGTATCGACGATAATGGTCCCACGTGGTGATGAAGTGATGGTAGCAAAAGGTATGCTTGACGCCGAAGTAAAGGCAAAGATCAAGCACCTGACGCCAGTTGAGCTCGATACGTATAATGATCAGAAACTCGCGGCGATGGAAGTTTCACCCGGCCTGCGCCGCAAGTTCTTACAGCATCCAGTCTATTCTCCGACACGTAAAACGTATATCGTTGCTTATCTGGAGACCCTGGATGGTGTGGTGAATCGTAGCGCTGTAATCGAGGCAGCACGCGGTGCGAAGACGGAGGAAGGCGCCCTGTACTACGAGCAAATGGCACGTATGCTTGCTTTCTACCATGAGCGTGCCAGGACCATCCGTGAACTGCGCTACCGACCGCAGCTACCGGTAGCGATTACGGAAAACGGACAGGCACTCTACGTCATTCCCGTTGATATTGTCTATTGGAACGAGGGTTCGGCGAGCCTATTTGATGGGCTCGCACGGCGCGCCGGGATGGCAGGTTATACCGGACAGGAACTGATGATCACAGGCACACTGACCAAAACTGCTAGAGGCGAACTGACGGGAAAAGGGTTTACAATACAAGAAGAATTTCTGACTGTGCACTAGTGCACCGATCATAAACAGCAAAGAGCGGCGGGCCCGAAAGGTGGGGGGAGTGGCTGCCAAGGGCATCCTTTGCGGCGGCGGCCATATACGGGTAGGGTGCATCGTCTACATTTCCTTCAGCCTTCAACGGGGTTTTGCTAATGAGCCTCGACAATACAATTAATGTTAACTAAAGGCAGTTCAACGACACTGTTTCAATAGTTGCAATCATATTTGCAACGTGCAGGAGGAGGCGGTCGAGATGTCTATAAAATCGACACTATTTGTAGTTTTTTCCACGTTTCTGTGCCTTTTGGGCGGTCTCGTTTTTGTCATGTACTTAATAGTCCAGAATCAGACCGAACTTGCGAAAAGTGAGATACGTCGTTATGAGTCCTATAAGTTAGCCGATGAACTGCGTCAGAGCTCCGATGATTTAACACGCATGGCGCGGACTTATGTGGTGACAGGTAATCCGCGATTTGAGCAGTACTTCTATGACATTCTCGCAATCCGCAATGGCCAAAAAGCGCGCCCCTTACTCTACGATGGGATCTATTGGGATTTTTATGTTCCAACCGGCGAAAAGCCAAGCGAGGATGGAGCTACAATTGCCTTAGAGCAGCGCATGCGAAATGCTAACTTTACTGATGTCGAATTTCGCATGCTCGAGGAAGCCCAAAACCGTTCTGATAAACTAACACGGATAGAGGCGATTGCCATGAATGCCGTAAAAGGGAAATTTGATGACGGTTCGGGCCGTTTCGTAATTGAGAAGGAGCCGGATCCAGTGATGGCGCAAGGTATCATGCACGGGGAAAATTATCATTTGGCCAAAGCAAGCATAATGGAGCCCATAAATGAATTCTTTCGATCGGTGGAGGGAAGGACAGAAAACGAAGTACAGGCATTGCGGGAAACCGGAAGGCTCTACAATCAGATAGCGGCGGGGTTGATCGGTTCTGTTGTATTTGTTTCCGTATTTTCTTTTTTTCTGTTAAAGAGGCGAGTCATCAATCCGATCCGCAAGTTGGTTGAAGGAACAAACCGGATCACCGAAGGCGACTATTCAAAACCTGTGGATATCCAATCCTACGATGAACTTGGTGAGCTGGGCCGCGCGTTCAATTTTATGGCTAAATCGATAGCTTCGAAACAGCAGGAGATATTACCCTTCACTGCCGCGTGGGATCTATGGGGATTACCTCGTAGCGACCCGCAGAAAAAAGGTAAATGATTGCTGCCGCTTGGGAAGCTATTGAGCGCACGTAGTTCGGGGAAACAATACGGAGCCGATGGAAACGTGGGAAAAGGTCCTCACTGGCGTTCTGGTTCTATTGGTTTTGCTGTGGTTTCGCCCCGGTATAAAGCATGTCCTAAAAGAGAGTCGTGAGGCCGAGAAGAAGGACTGGCAGGCTCTCATCATCCCGATTGGGTTGGTTGTACTTGTCGTGATACTGCTGATCGCATTGGCCCGCTAAGATACGGGGTTACATGCCTTGGCGACTGGCGGCTGTTTCACCCGCTTTAGTGGTTGGTTTACCGTTGCAATGAGCACTAACTCACGTCGTGTGATGCCGATTTTCTATTTTTCCAGAAGAAAAGGATGTTCTCAGCGCAAAGTAACAGGTATAGGAAACCAAACCCCAAGAGCAGCAGAACGACACTAGCTATCGTTTCGCTGTGTTTTGCCTCGGACTTCAGGCTTTCGGCCAGATTGAGCCTGAGCCACTGGAGATCATCCGTCTGCTGAGCTTTTGCTTGTACCTCGATCACATAGTCTGAATAGGAATTTCTGAAGATGTCATCGTAATGGCGAACGCTGAGGTAGATGGACGCCAGAAATACGCTTAGGGCTAATAAACCGCAGACAGCGTTTAGGATCAGGAGCGTTTTTGGCGTCTGTACTTTGAGTGCCTTCATGGCATACCTCCTCGGGTGGAATTTCGCTTATCGCCCTGTTTATGGTGCAGGGCGATACCTGCAGCCGGCGCCTTCACCTTGGAATGGACGAAAGCGATACTGGTATGTCTACTTCGTCGTGCCGTGATGAAGCCAAGGCGGTGTGGTGACGGTATCCCATTGACCGTATTAGACCGGCTTCGGGGCGATCCTATATATATATAGAGTAGGTGCTGAGTTGCCCTCTGTTTGGGTGAGCCCACTGGAATTAATTGAGCCTACCTGCCTCTCTTCCTAGGTGAACATTACAAATTTTTAATCCTCCGAACAACTGGCCGTAATCTTTGTCTCTGTAGAGTTAGTAGATATTCATCCGGTGCCGAGGGCGGAAGATGTTCCCTATGGTGCCACGGTTCGTAACATTGAGCTAGAGTGATTACGTCGGTTTCACAACGCAGTGATATGAATAGAGGAGTTAGGTGATGTTCATGAAGACTTTGCATGATCAATCCGATTCAGACAAGCGCGAGCGGATGACGCGCATACTCGTCATTTCTGGATCAATCCGCGGCGGGCCTGGCCGACTACAGTCTCGGGCGAGCCTGATTGGGCACTGATCTATGTGCTGATCGTCGACCACTACGTTGGTTTTTGTGCTAATTAAGTTCGATTATTGTGTGACTCGGGCATTTTGCGCTTTGTGGTAAAGACACTTCGATGATGGCGCTGATCAGGGTGGCCAAACGATCATGATCATCGGTATGGCTACGATGACGATCAAGACCTCAAGCGGCAGCCCCACCCGCCAGTAATCGGTGAACTGATAGCCTCCCGGCCCCATGACGAGGGTGTTCGACTGGTGCCCGATGGGCGTCAGGAATGCACAGGACGCGCCTACCGCTACGGCCATCAGGAACGGATCCGGATTCGCACCCACGCTGCTTGCGATGCTAATCGAAATCGGCGCCATGATAACGGCGGTGGCAACATTGTTGATGATATCTGACAGGAACATGGTGACGATAAGTACCAGAGCCAGCACATAGGGCATGGGCAGTCCGGACGTTAGATCGACGATGCTGTTCGCAATCAAGGCCGTTGCGCCGGTCGTCTCGAGCGCGCGGCCTACGGGGATCATCGCCCCGAGAAGGACAATGATTGGCCAATCAATTTCCTTGTAAAGGTCACGGACCGGCAGGATCCCGATTAAAAGGTAAACCACGATTGCACACAGAAAGGCGACCGTGATAGGCAGGAAGCCGGCCACACCGATTGCAATGGCACCTGCGAACACAGCCAGCGCGAGGCCGACTTTCCGCGTTTGTTCCAGGGCTAGGCCACGCTCTGCAAGGGGGAGGAGTCCAAGATGGGAGAAATTTTCGGTCATGGTCTCCGCCGCCCCCTGCAGCAACAGCACGTCGCCTGCTTTAAATTTCTGGCGGCGCAGGCGGCGGCGCAGTGGTCGGCCCTGGCGCGCTAATGCCACGACCGCCACCGTGTTGCCGGTCCGGCGGCGTAGATATTGCAAGTCGCGTCCGTCAAGCGGTGAGCCGGGAATTACGACGCCTTCCATCAGGGTCAGATCGCCGGATGTGAGCTCGTAGAATGATGGCGTGGCGCTTGTCACGAGCTGCAGCCCCTGGTTGCCTGTTAGGGACTTTACAGTGGCTGGGTCGCCGCGGACGATCAGGATGTCCCCACCCATGAGGACGTGGCGTGGCGATGTGTCGATCGCACGGCCGCTGCCGCGGGCGAGCCCGATCACTTCGAGATCGTCCGTATCAAAAGCTTCAATGGATGACAGAGGTTATCCAATCAAGGGGCTACCCTCCGGGATCTGCATCTCCGTGAGGTATTCATCAATCTCAAAAAGCTGTTGTGGGGCATTTTGCGTTTGCCGTTCTTTGGGAATGAGCCGCCAGCCTAGGAGGATCACAAATGCCAAGCCAAACACGGCGATCGCCACGCCCACAGGTGAGAAATCAAACATGGTGAAGGGTTCGCCCGCAATCTCTGCACGGTAGTTTGCGATGATCACATTCGGTGGTGTACCGATCATTGTTGTCATACCGCCTAATATGCTGCCGAACGCTAACGGCATCAGCAGGATTGCAGGCGAGCGCTCATGTTTCTCGGCGGTGGCCAGCGCCACCGGCAGCATCAGGGCCAGCGCACCCACATTGTTCATGAATGCGGAGGCCACAGTGACGACGCCGGTTAATGCGGCAATGTGCAAGATGGCGTGGTCTGTCAAGGGAATCAGCCGGCTCGCCATCAGGTCCACCACGCCCGAATTCTTCAGTGCCTGGGTGATGACAAGGACCGCTGCAACCGTGATGACGGCGGCGTTGCTGAATCCTCTGAATGCTTCGGAAGGCGGCACGAGACCGGCGATGACCACGATAACGAGGGCGACGAGCCCGACTACATCGTAACGCCACTTTCCCCAAGCGAAAAGGATGAGCGCCCCGCCCAGCACAGTAAATATGAAAACTTGCTCGGTAGTCACGGTAATTTCACATAGTCAGATGGAAGTTCGTGCCTGTTGGAAACATTTGTGGATTGCCGCGATAGTATTGCACAACGAAAGTGGAAAATACGATCGGGCGAGCGTTCCGTTATTTGATATGATTCAGGCTAACCTTTAGGCGTTTGATTAGAGCTAACCCCTTTAGAAAGACTAAAGATACCCCAATAAAAATAGATCACAACTCTTCTATGTGTCACGATGAATGATCCAAAAACAACGGCAAGATTGTGATGATTGAACAACTCAGGATTTCAGCTAAGAACCTGGGAGAGGTCGCACTATCCAGCTTCTGTCCACGTTGCTTCTGGATTAAGATTCGGCTACAGAATAAGCTGCCCTTTCAGATTTTTCCGAGAATTTTCAGCTCGATCGATTCATATAGCAAGCAACTTGTTCATAGTTGGTTCGACAGACACAAAGGCGCCCCTGTCTGGTTACAAGGTTTGGGGCCGCTCAGCGGGTACATGGAACCACCACACTATACTAGGTTTAATATCATCGATGAGAAGTACAACATCCTACTAACCGGTTCGCCGGATGGCGTGTTTGTTAAACCCGATAAGTCTCATATCATTGTTGACTACAAGACATCGAAGTATAAAGGGACGCACGACGGGCTGTATCGGATGTATGAGGCCCAGCTAAACGCCTATGGCATGATCGGCGAACAAAGAGGGTTAGCACCGGTTTCCGGGCTGGCACTCGTCTATACGGAGCCGATAACCGATATAACCGCTGCATCCGACGACGCTAATCACCGAGAGGATGGTTTCACGATGGGTTTTGCGGCACACGTTCATGAAGTTAAGCAGGATTTAGGGATTGTTCGCCCGCTGCTGATGACCGCACGTGAGATCTATGAGATGAGCGAAAGTCCACCAGGTCGTGCGGCCTGTAAAAACTGCGAGCTACTCGATCAATTAATTGGGATAGCCAAGGCGTGAAGCATCCTGGAAACTCTGTCATTTCGGGGAGGTCAGTTGGGTTGGTAAGGAGACCTCATCCACAACAATATCCATGGGGAAGGGTGCAGTGGAAATTATTGGTGCTTGTGGCAGCGATTATTGTGTCGGGGCTTGCCGTCTACTACGTCTTTTTCAGTACGCATGAGAAAATCGTCTGTAACCAATTTGAACTGGAAGTGGTACTTGTGGGGTACACTTTGGTGGTTTCCCTTGATACCGATTTGCCGGACGCGACTGATGTCATCATCCAGCTTTCGCGTGCATATGAACGTAAATATCCAACGGGAGAAAAAGAGGTATCGGTGGCTAATCATTATCGTAAGAAAAGCACCGTTAGCGAATGGCGAACTGCACGGCGGATCTTGATTAACGCCGAGAGGTGGCGGGCAGCGATAAAGAAGGAACAACGTAGAGACGAGAAAGCGGGATTAGGGAGGTTTAAGGTTGAGAACGTGAGTGACCAAATAGAATTCAAAATGACCGTCCCGACTAATCAATCGGACCCTCGTTTTGGTAAGCGGAATAGGAACCTTGTAGGGAAGGCAGTGACCAAGATAACGTCGGGCAGGATCGTGGGCGCCGAAGCAACGTTTAACTTTCCAATACAGGCAAGGTAGGCGGATCAATCGCTATGTACCTGGGTAAGTCAACGGTGCTCATGCAGCCCGAGTGAGGCTTGCGTCCTTTGATGTTGTGTCGCTTGTGGGAGTAGGGCATGCCCCGCGAAATGCATCGGATCCGGTTCGTGGTACAACGAGATGGCGAGGTAGACGCACGCGATTGGGTCGAACGAACGTTGAAGATCTACCGTGATGCTATCGATAATCAAAAAAGCCACGCATCCAAGCCGGAATACCGTGCCCGGTTCGAAGATGCGATTGGGGAATTTGAAGCGTGGCTTGCTAGCTAAGGTCAGTGTATTTGGCGTTAGAATTGAATCCGTTCTGAGGCCGGCGGAGCAGGGTGCGGATAATTCGCTATGCTGTGGTGGAGTTTCAACTCGGGTTATTCGCGCCCGCGTTGTCGCCGAAGGCCAGTGCGGCCGGTGAGATCAGGACGCCGAATTGTTCACACCAGATAACCACGCTACCATAATCAGGTAAGGTAATGGTCTGAGCAACGGGATAGTTCTGACTTCCCTGGAATGCATGTAGGCGACCCAGGTCGACGATTGAGCTGTTCTGGACGTCGGCCGACGAGGTCACATTGTCGGTCGTAACAAGGTACACGTGGAATTTCGGCCCTGGGCCGACCTTGAAATCCTTCTCTAGATGAACGACGTCGTTGTACACTGTCACCGAACCCATGCCGTAGTGAATTGGATCCGATGGATTCGCATGGATAAAGGTGCCGGTGGCGACGATCTCCATGTCCTCTGCCCCCATCACTTCTTCCGTGGCGACGACATCGGCCAGGAAAATATAAGGATAGACGAAGATTCCTAAGCCGAAGCCGCCGGCGATACCGAGGATGCCGCCGATGACAAATATAATAATACTATTTCTCATTGGCCGCGTTTCGATTGCCTATTCAGTTATCGCAAAAAAATGATCATTGAGTATATTCAAAAAGTTAACTGGACCTATCGCTGAAGCAACTAGCGTTATGTTGGGGGAAGGGGACGAATAATGGATAAGCTCGCATATATGCCGATTGCTTTCCTCGTTATTGTACTTCTTGGCATTATTTTAAACAGAAATCATCTCGGAATGAAAAGGTGGAGCGATAAAAGCACTGTTTAGCTTGGTTGTCTTCAGCGCAATACAGAGGATAAATGTATGACCTATAAGGTAAGACCCGCCTGGCGATTTCAGTGGGCCACTATATTGCTTGCTATCGTTGTCTTGGCCTTATCTATCATGGCCGTAGTCAGTTCGTGGGGCTCGGAAAGCAGATCGACGCTCTTTCTGATCATCGCAGCTATCTTTGGAGTGACCTGTGTCTTTCTCTGCCTGATGATTGTCTATCAGCACTATTCGTGGCGTTTTACAGTCGATGATCTCAATATAGAGAGTCGAAAAGGGATCATTGCAAGAAATGTCAATTCTATTCGAATTATGGATTTGCGTAACGTAAACGTCCGGCAGTCCATTATTCAGCGACTATTAGGTATCGGTAATGTGGAATTTAGCAGTGCTGGCGGGGCGGACGTCGAAGTCGTGTTCTTCGGTGTGCTTGATCCGATGAAAGTGAAACGTTCAATCCAATCGACGCTTGGCAAGCAATCAGTATCTTCAGAATAATCAGAATCTTACGGCAAACATTTCTTCAGTTCGCCCGCCCAGCCGACGGCCTGCCTCGACTGACACAAACCATTTAGGTGGCCTGTCATCAGGTCGCGAGTGGGGTATTCAGCTCGTCTGGGGGCTCGCTTGGCCTGCGGCAGACCTTGCTGCTATTGAGAGCATTACCAGGGTCCAGCCGCCGAAGATCATATTGATGCCAACCAAAAGGCCGATCGCCCAGGCCGCGGAGCTTGGAAACTTTGCCCAGATCAGGCCAGCTGGGTTAGTTCAAACTTGAAGGCAATTAAAGTTCAGATTGTTTCGTTTAAGCGGGAGCAGCCCCGATTAAAAACAATGGGCAGACTATACTTAATGGGTCATATGAAGTGATATAAATGACTTAGTAGGTTGACGGTGACGGAGGGTGATGCGGAGTGAGAACCGCGACGTTTGCAGCAGGTTGTTTCTGGGGCGTTGAAGCCGTGTTTCGCCAAGTCCATGGTGTCGTAGCCACGCGGGTTGGCTATACGGGGGGGTCACATGAAAATCCTAGCTACGAAGACGTGTGCACCGGCGTGACCGGGCATACCGAGGCCGTCGAAGTGGATTTTGATCCATCCAGAGTGTCCTATGAAGAGCTTCTACAGGTATTTTGGGACAATCACGACCCGACGACAGTGAATCGTCAAGGGCCTGACGTCGGCACCCAGTATCGCTCGGCCATTTTTTTCCACACACCCGAACAGCAAGCGCTTGCAACTGCTTCGAAAGACAGACTTCAGAAGTCTGGAACATTTAAAAAAGAAATCGTCACCGAAATTGTGTCGGCATCGATGTTCTATTTGGCTGAAGACTATCACCAGCAATATTTAGAAAAGCAGGCTTAGTCAAGTGGTAGAGGCGTTAATACCTCAGACCTTATCACGCCGTATGGATAGGGTCAGTGTCCGACAGATTTTGAATCGATCGCTTATTGTCTTGGTTTTCGGTCTGACTGCGTGCACGGCGGATCGGGCGGAGCTTGACGCCGCTGTTGCCGCGCTCAAACAAGGTGATTTCGAGGCGGCGTACCACACGTTCTATCGATTGGCCAGAAACGGTGACGTCAAAGGGCAGTTCTACCTTGCCCAAATGTATCGCGAAGGCAAAGGTCTGAACCAGGATTATGCCAAGGCGTTCAGGTGGTATCGCCAGGCGGCGGAACAGGGGTTAGATAAGGCCCAGCATAACCTCGCGTTGATGTATCACAATGGGCTCGAAGTCCCCAAAGATCTTCAGAAAGCAGCGAAGTGGTATCGGGAAGCAGCTGAGCAGGGTTATGTCGAATCCCAGCAAAATCTTGCCTTGCTGTACTACCGCGGCCACGGCGTATCGAAGGACATGGAGGAAGCATTGAAATGGTGGCGCGCCGCCGCAGCGCAAGGCGCCGTTCGAGCGCAACACAATCTCGCGTTGATGTATTACAAGGGCCCTGGCGTGGAGCCTGATTATGGTAAGGCGCTCAAGTGGTGGCGGAAGGCTGCCGAGCAGGGTTTTGCGGATTCTCAGAACAGTCTTGGGACGCTCTACTACGAAGGCCAGGGAGTGGAACGGGATTATATACAAGCGTACGCCTGGTTTCGGTTAGCCGAAGCGGGGGGGAAGGATCGGGCGAAACCGAACCTTGCCATAGTTGAAACCAAGATGACTTCGGCTGAAGTGGCACAGGCGGCGCGGTTGTCGGAGACGTATTCTCAGAAATACAGCAAGAAACGAAACTGATATGTCGCGCTAATACATGCGAAAAATAGAGAAGGAGTGTTTTGGCCAGGGACCTGCTGCGTCAACCCCCGCTAATCCGTCAAATCTGTGAACGCCTTGTAGCGTTCCATTAGATCAAGGTCTTCTGCAACAGGCTTATAGGTAATGTAACCCCTGTATGTGTTTAAACCCTTCCCGAACCCTCTATCGTCGCGCAGGACTTGAACGCCATGATTTGCAAGCCTTAGGGCATAGGGTAATGTTCTGGTGGTGAGCGCGATAATTGATGTACGGGGATAAGCTCCCGGCATGTTCGTTACGCAGTAGTGGATGACGCCGTGTTGCTCGTAGACGGGGTCTGAATGGGAAGTTGGTCTTGCCGTCTCGATGCAGCCACCCTGATCGATGCTGACGTCCACAATCACAGACCCAGGTTGCATGCGCTTTACCATCGCCTCCGTAACTAAGTGAGGTGCCCTTGCACCATGGAGAAGAACAGCGCCAACGACCAAATCGGCATCTTCAAGTTCTCGGGCGATATTCTGAGGTGTTGACTCAACAAACGTGATGTTGTCTGAAATCTCCTCTTTCAGTTTTGGCACTCGTTCTTTGTGCCGACCGACGATGAAAACATTGGCGCCCATGCCGTCTGCTGTCTTTGCCGAATGTCGACCAACCACTCCATCGCCAATGACCACAACCTTTCCGTGTCGGGTGCCGAGCACTGTACCCAGCTGCATACCCTTGCCTTTGTTGAATTTGGCAAGGTAATAGCTCCCCATCGTCACGGCCATATTGCCCGCTACTGCGCTCATGGGTGCAAGCAAAGGAAGCCTCCCCCTATCATCCTCAATGGTCTCGTAGGCTACCGCGGCTGTTTTTGTATCGAGTAATGCCTCGGTTAAGGTTTTGGTAATGCCGGCAAGATGGAAATAGGTAAAAATGATCTGGCTATTGAAAAACTGATACTCAGATTCCAATGGTTCTTTAATTTTTACGACCATGTCCGTACCCCAGGCTGCTTCTGCAGAGACCATTTGTGCGCCGGCCTTCTCGAACTCGTCGTCCGAGAATCCCGAGCCAAGCCCGGCTGCTTCCTGAATGCGAACCGCGTGACCGGCCTCGACTAACGTTTGGACACCGGACGGCGTTAATGCCACCCGGTTTTCTCTGTCCTTTATCTCTTTAGGGACTCCGATATTCATCGTTGCCATGCTTTACGCTATCCAGTGGTGCCCGATCGCGTCTACCGTATGATGCCCAGAGCCTGGTTGTAGTTGGCGATGTTTCACTGTAACTCGATCTTCCATCGGCGCACTCATCCTCGTTCGTTGTCAAAGGGCCTCGGCATGCTCTTTCAGGTAGCTCGCCACCCCTTCCTGTGTTGCTTGCATTCCCTTACTTCCACGTTTCCATCCTGCCGGGCACACTTCGCCATATTGCTCGCTGAACTGCAAGGCCTCCACGGTTCGCAACGTCTCTTCGACATTGCGGCCAAGCGGCAGGTTGTTAATCACTTGGTGGTGTACGATGCCGTCCCTGTCGATCAGAAATGAGGCGCGCAAAGCAACCCCGTCGGGATGTTCGACCCCATAGCTTCGGATGATCTCACGCTTAATGTCTGCAACGATGGGAAATCGGACCGGGCCAATCCCGCCTTCCTCTACGGGCGTGTTCCGCCAGGCCATGTGGGTGTACTGGGAGTCGATGGATACTCCGACGACCTCCACGGCGAGGTTCCGAAACCGTTCAATCCGGTTGTCGTGGGCAATGATCTCGGAAGGGCAGACAAACGTAAAATCAAGTGGCCAGAAAAAAAGGACGATATACCGGCCTCTGAGATCCGAAAGCCGAAATTCCTCTTTGATGGTTCCGTCAGGCATGATCGCTGGGGCGACGAAATCCGGTGCCTGCTGGGCTATCAATGTGCTCACGTGTTCCTCCGTTGAGTTTTCCAAGCAACAAAAAGGGGTCATTTTAGACACTGGCGGGGGATTGTTAAATTAAATATTGTTTATGTATATAATAGTTATAATCTATGATACCGTTGCCTGGGTGATGGCAATAGGGGCCGGCGCAAGCACGGACTCCTTTGCGACGTGCGGTGCGGGGGACCTTGTGATTCATCTTGGAGAGTTTGAGGGCCGAAGTACGTTAGGCCTTTCTGCCGGGTCATCTGGACGATGCCCGTGGGGGCTGCCTGTTTGGTTTTACAAGATCTGGCTCAGAATAAAGGCCAAAAAGCCGATGGATACCCCAATCCCGAGCGCGACGGGCCAGTCGATTGAACTCGTTGGTTCCACCTCTTCCTCCTCGTCAACAGCATAGAAAATCCGCTGCTCTCCGACGGTGATGCCGTGAACTTGCACACCCTGCATTGCGGTGCGATTTAAGGAAACGTCCACTACGGCAGGTGTTGCCATTGAATTGGTTTGCTCAACCGCACGATGCTCAAGCCCCGGTGCCGTATAGTGAAAACGCAGGCTGTAGCTGAGCCCGGGCCACCCCTTCGCCTTCCCGCCGAACGGGATGCTCCAGTAGATAAGCACTGCCGGTTCGTGAATAGGTTCAAGGGCATGGACGTCAACAGCAAGGCACAGGGTAAACACACAAAATAGGCTGGTCAGTTTATTCATGGTCTCCCCTTTCCGTGATAGGGACCGCAACTCCATGGGCAAAGTAGGTCATTTCGTCGCATCAAGCAACCGCCTAGGCATGAAGGCAATGTATTCGTAGACTATCGGTATGCGAAGCTGTGGGGGCTGGAAGTAGATTGAAACAGCGACAGGCCAATTACGTCAATGGGTTGTCAATCGGAAACGCCGGCCAATTGTCAGGTGGCTCGGTGAGGGCGGATATGGGCAGTCATTTACCTATAAATGCTAATAAAGCAATCGTCCATACTGCGTTTATAGCTGTTCTTCTGCTTGCGTTGAGTGCGTGTGACACTGAGCCTTCGGGGGAGCGTGGCGATGCTGGGGCTGGGGCTGGGGCTGTCGCGGAACGACTTGCGTGCGATGTCGACAACGGGGGACTCGAACTGCCGGATGGATTTTGTGCGCTGGTTGTAGCAGACAACCTTGGATTTGTGCGTCATCTGACTGTGAATTCTAACGGAGATATTTATCTAGCCCTTCGGCACCGCCGGCTGAAGCTGGGTGGGATCATGGCGCTTCGTGATACAACGGGAAATGGAAAGGCTGACATCATTGAACGTTTCGGTGATATCCCCGGCATTGGGATCATTGTTGTTGATGGTTATCTCTATTTTGGATCAGATACCGCCGTGCTCCGGTATCGATTGGAGCCGGGTGCGCTAGTCCCTTGGGCGACACCGGATCTGATTGCCGGCGGCTTTCCAGAACAGTCTGTTCATGCAGCGAAACCATTTGCCTTTGACAATGCCGGGTCGATGTACGTGAGTGTTGGGGCACCGTCAAATGCTTGTCAGGAGGCGGATCGTGAGCCCGGATCACCGGGGCTGGATCCTTGTCCTTTGCTCGCACAGCACGGCTCCATCTGGCGTTTTGACAGAAACGAGCTGAGCCAACCGCTGGACGGTGATGGATATCTTTATGCATCAGGGATCCGATATGCGGTTGCCATTGCGTGGAACCCTCTGAGCGACAGCCTCTACGTCGTGCAACATGGGCGTGATGGGTTAAATCAGCTGTGGCCGGACCTGTTTACGGTCCAACAAGGCGCGGAGCTACCATCGGAGGAGTTTCTTCTGGTGGAGAAGGGCTCCATCTTTGGTTGGCCTTATTGTTACTATGATCATATACAGGCTCGGCTGGTCCTTGCGCCTGAGTACGGCGGCGATGGGCGTACGGTCGGGCGCTGTGCCCAATACCCGGACCCGCTTATAGGATTTCCAGGGCACTATGGGCCCAACGATCTGATGTTCTACACCAGTGATCAATTCCCAGAACGCTACCGGGGTGGTGCCTTCATCGCCTTTCATGGATCCTATAATCGCGCACCGCTTGAGCAGGCGGGGTATCAGGTGGTGTTTGTGCCGTTCGACGGGGGGCTCCCCGAGGACCATTGGGAGATGTTCGCGGATGGATTCGCGGGGGCCGGACCCGTTGCACACCCAGAGGACGCTGAGTATCGCCCCACGGGGCTTGCTCAGGGTCCGGACGGATCCTTGTATATCTCGGACTCCGTGCAGGGACGTATCTGGCGGGTACTGTACAGAAGCGAATAGCACAGTAGGCGGAATTTGCTGGCATGGGTACTTCCGATTCGAGTCTGGTTGCGATGCAATGGTAATTTGAAAGGCCTTATGGAAAACGTGCACTTATTCAACGCTGACTTTCAAACTCCGGCGTTCGTCTATGATGAGCAATACATTATTGGTGCGCTCACGCATTTGTCACGGGTTCGGGACGATTGCGGGTGCAAGATTTTATACTCTGTCAAAGCATTTTCGGTCGTAGACGCCTTACGACTTATCTCGCCTTTCGTTGACGGTTTCGCAGCGAGCTCTTTGTACGAGGCCACCCTCTGTAGAGAGATCCTTGGTTCTCAAGGTACTGTTCACGTAACAAACCCCGGGCTACAGCAAGCAGATCTACACGCACTCGTTGACCAATGTGACTATATAAGTTTCAACTCAATTCCCCAGTGGTTACGGTATAGACAGCATGCCATCGATAGGACGTTTTGCGGGTTGCGGATCAATCCAAAGCTTTCCTTTGTCTCGGACAAACGATATGACCCATGCCGCCCTTATTCGAAGCTTGGGATACCCATCAACGAACTGGCTGCCGGAGTGGATTGCCGGCCCAGCATAGTCGAAGGAATCACTGGGCTTCATGTCCACAATAACTGCGAAGCTGCTAGCTTTGACCCACTCCTTAGAACGGTTCAACGTCTAGATGATCAACTAGGGTGTATGCTTGCTAACGTACGATGGTTGAACTTGGGGGGTGGTTACTTATTTGATGGTTATGAGGATTTAGAAGGATTGGTCCAGGCTGTCGATCTAATTAGACGCAAATATCCAATCGATATCTTCTTTGAGCCTGGAAAGGCCATTGTCCGCAATGCGGGTTATCTAGTGGCGTCTGTAGTCGATCTCTTTGACAGTGACGGGAAGACAATTGCCATACTCGATACTACCGTGAATCATCTGCCTGAAGTTTTTGAGTACCAATACAAGCCTCAAATACTGCCAAGTCCTCGGGACGGCGGTTTTAAGTACATCCTTGCCGGATCGACTTGTTTGAGTGGTGATGTCTTCGGTGACTATGCGTTTGATCACGGACTAGAGATAGGGTCACGAATTGCGTTTAAGGATGTTGGCGCATACTCGCTTGTTAAAGCCCATATGTTCAATGGCGTCAATCTTCCGACCGTATATGCCTATACCTCGGAGGGGAGATTTGTCCTAAAGAGAAAGTTTACTTTTGACGACTACAGATCGAGATGGGCAGGGGATGCAAGTTTTGCCGATGCCAATGAGTGGGATGAATCATGCGGGGACGGACCAGCACGACTCGAATGCGACTGAGCGCAGGAATGCCCAGATGGTTTGAATTTCGGCCTGGGTAACACTGGAGGTCACTGTCAGCGCTCCGTGACAGCAGTATTCTGATTGTCGGCTGTTTCGACCGTTGCGGCCGTTTGTCCGGGCGTCGCTATGCTAGGCTTGTAAATAAGGTCTTGGAGAATGTGGGCCGTTTCGTTCAACAAGACGTCAAACGGCGGCTCAGCTTCGTTATCTTCAGTATCGGCGTCGTCTATAGCAAGGGGCTCAAGCCCCCGCGCGATCCGGAACTGATTTTCGCGCTCGCGCTGCTGCTCCTCACTCGCCTCCCGATCAGCTCGGCGTTGTGCCTCAAGTAAAGACACGCTGGTCTTTGAAAGAATTTCTTGGTATGTCTGACTTTCTTCTAACAAGTAATGGAATCCGGGGTCGTCTTGTATCCGGTTTGTATGCCGCTCACGTGCCACGGCGAAGTTGTCAATCGGCGCGCGTTGGGGCGTGAATTTTGCTGGCTGGACCTTGTCCCATGGCAGAGCATTGTCTAGTGCTCGCTCACCCTGATTGTCTGAGGCAATGGCCGTTGGAAATACGATATCCGGAACAACACCGCGATGCTGTGTACTGTCGCCGTTGACGCGGAAAAACTGTGCAACCGTTGCCTTGAGCCGTCCAAGCCCACCCTCATTGCTCTGGTCGAACTGGTCGAGATCGTATAAATTTTGGACTGTGCCCTTACCGAAGGTTGGTTCTCCGATAATGATTCCTCGGCGGTAGTCCTGAATCGCTGCAGCAAAGATCTCTGAAGCGGATGCACTATGGCGGTCGACCAGAACGGCAAGTGGTCCGGCATAGATAATCATTGGGTCAGGATCTTCGTTGATCTCAATTCGGCCAGTGGCATCCTTGACTTGAACTACGGGCCCCGATTCGATGAACAGCCCGGTCAGCTCGGTGGCTTCCGCAAGGGAACCCCCACCATTCCCTCGCAAATCAATTACGATTCCGTCTATTCCTTTCTCGGTGAGTTCCGTTATGAGTCGCCGCACGTCGCGTGTGGTGCTTCGATAATCTTTATCTCCTCGAGCACGCGCAGTGAAGTCCAAATAAAAGGTCGGGATGTTAATGACCCCGATACGCGTTACGGTATCGCCATTGGGGATCTCTATGACAGACTTCTGTGCAGCCTGTTCCTCGAGCTTAATCTCATTACGTGTAAGCGTGATAATCTTACTTGATCCTTCCGGTCCCTTTCCCTTAGGAAGAATCTGTAACCGGACGACGGATCCCTTTGGGCCTCTTATCAAGTCAACAATGTCGTCTAGGCGCCAGCCAACGACATCAACAATGGACCCTTCCACTCCTTGTCCCACGCCGATGATTCTATCTTCAGCATGAAGTTGGCCGCTTTCGTCTGCTGGCCCACCAGGAACAATCCGACGCACCAAAGTAAATTCATTGTCTAACTGCAGGACCGCCCCGATGCCCTCTAAGGACAACCTCATGCTGATTTCAAAGTTTTCCGAAGTACGCGGCGAGAAATAAGCGGTGTGGGGTTCGAGAGAAGCCGCGTACGAATTCATAAATAGCTGGTATATATCATTGGTATCCGTTTGGTGGATACGCGTTGCCAATTGTTGGTATCGCTTGCGCAAAGTGTCCCCGATTTCATCATCGTTGTGGCCAGCGAGACGTAGATTGAGAACGTTGTTTTTGACGCGCTTGCGCCATATTTCGTTGAGTTCAGTCTGACCTGCTGCCCAGGGTGCATCACGTCGATCGAAAACGTATTCTTCATCAACTTCAAAGTCGAAATCCCGGTCAAGAAGGTTTGTTGCGAACTTTACGCGCTCGTCAACCCGGGCTCGAAACACCTTGAAGATATCATAGGCGGGTTCCAACTGAGCATCGAGCAGCGCATCGTCTAATCGATTTTGGTATACGGAAAATGAAGCTATATCTTCAGCGAGGAAGTAGCTTCGATTAGGATCAAGCTTTTCTAAGTATTTCTCTAGAATCTCCGCCGATTGCGCATCGTCCAGATGCGTCTGTTTATAGTGGTAATGCTCGATAAAGTGCATGATCAGCTCAGTCGC
The DNA here is from genome assembly GCA_027296625.1 of Gammaproteobacteria bacterium. NCBI lineage: Bacteria > Pseudomonadati > Pseudomonadota > Gammaproteobacteria > Gammaproteobacteria bacterium. The sequence continues at coordinate 19,002 of JAPUIX010000065.1, forward strand.
GCGCTGTTGCTGTGGGGTGGGTCGAAGCGCATCAAGATCGGTAGTCGGGGCGGTGGCTTGAAGCGGCGAGACTGTAGCTACTAGGAGTACAGCCAATACCCATTTGATTAATTTGTTGGTCATCTGTGTCATCGATACTTCGACAGGCCGAATTCGCGCGAGTTTCACTGCGCTCGATTCGTAATTCTAGTTGGCCATTACCCCGTGGTTCGGAATGAGTATCCCATTTCCCAAGGCTTAAGTTTAGGGCAATTTCCCAACGCCAGCAGATTAAATTGCGATATTTGCAGGATCGTGCCGATCAACAGCACGATTCTACAGATGTGGAACATGCGTTTCGTATTGCTGCCGTCATGCCGGATGATGCGAATGGCGGCGGCCACTAAGCCATATGCAGGCCAGAAGGCACTGGCGGTAGAGGCTCAATCCCGTTCACTGTCGTTTGCGGTTGGATCTGGGGCCTGCGAGCACTCATTTCAAGAGGGCACAGTGAGGCGATGGTGCTAGCGAAATCCAGCACAGTGATTTTGGCCTTCGAAATATGGTATAGCGTTTGGAGAAATTCCCTAGCGCGGAGCAACACAAGGTTTTCTCCTGATTGCACACATGCCACATTGATCGTCTCTCGCGCGGACAGACGTCTCAAGCGATGAGAGCCATTGAGTCTGCCTGTTGGCCCCGTTCCTCGTCCCGTCCCTAAGTGTTGGCGACGAAATTTCATGGGTGTAGACGGGCGCTGGAGTGCCAGCCTGATTTGCGATATTAGTCACAATCTAATCAACTATTGGCCCCAAATATCTATTTTTGAACAATATTAGCCTCAGACCCGATATATACTAGTTCGAAGCACGACGCCGAAATATCAATTTGAGCCCACCGTTGACGCGGTCCGGACTTGGGATGCAGCGACGCGCTAGACGCTGCTGCAATGGCGATGCCTCTCGGAGAATTGAATGCAGTGCCCTGCGTGCTCAGCGACGGGTGTGGGAGGGACGGGGTTCAGTTTACTATGATGTTGATTTGTCACTTTGATGCCGGAATTAAGGCGCCTTGGGGACCTCGGATCTTCAAGGTGTGGCACCCATTCCCATGGCAGGTACCGTGGCGGATACTGACGCTATGAACGTCGAACGTCCAACTTCACCTTGCGTGCGTTGAGATGGCAGCGGATAAGAAAAAATTTGCAAGCTTTCTGAGGACGCTGGTGCCTCTTAACCGCCTCACGTCTGCTGACCGGGCCAAAGTCATCAATCAGGCGGACATTGTGAAGCATAAGAAAAACCAGTACGTCTTCAAGCAGCGAGACAAGGACAACTTTTCCTTCTACCTCTTGGAAGGCGAGTTGGAAATGTCTGCTGATGGCCAGTTAGTGAGGGAGGTCGTTGGTGGCAGCGATGCGGCCAAATACCCCCTAGCCCAATTGCAACCGCGCCAGCTATCAGCAAAGGCGAAGACTGCTATCACGGTACTTGTCATCGACAGGGCATTGGTGGATAAGCTGGCTAGCCTGGAGACCAAAGGCACTGCGGGCACCGATGTAGAAGTTAGTGAGATCGAGGCAGACGAAGACGGGGACTGGATGACGCGCATGCTTCAGTCGGAACTCTTTTCCCGACTTCCCGCTAAAAATATTCAACAGATCTTTACGCTTATGGAAGCTGTTCCTGTGGAGAAAGGCGCCGTGATCATTAATCAAGGTGATCCCGGTGATTATTACTACACAATCCAGAAGGGCCGCTGCGCAGTCACGCGCAAGACCTCCGCTGCTGGGAAGACAGTAACACTCGCCGAATTGCACGAAGGTGATGCATTCGGTGAAGAAGCGCTGGTGGCCGATGTGGCACGCAATGCCACGGTGACCATGCTCACTAACGGAGAATTGATGTGCTTGCCCAAGGACGATTTCATTGAGCTGATTAAGAAGCCTATCGAGGTATCGGTCACCTACGCCGAAGCGCAGGGTATGGTAAAGGAGGGGGCTGTCTGGTTAGACGTACGCTTCCCCGATGAATACAAGGATTCAGGAATTGATGGCAGCACCAACATGCCATTGCACTTCCTGCGCATGCAGATAGATAAGTTAGATCAGAGTAAGCGCTACATTGTTTATTGTGACACAGGCGACGGCAGCTCTGTGGGTGCTTTTCTGCTGATCCAGCGAGGTTTCGATGCTTGTTGTCTAGCCGGGGGCCTTTTGCACAGCCCCCTAAAGAGCACAGTCAAGGTCCAGCATGTCCCTGCTCGGCCAGCCCCCCCACTCGAAGAGACAAAGCTCAAAGTGGAGCCTCCAGAAGAACAGCAAGGCGAAGCTAAGGCCGAGCCGGCAGAAGCCAGGGATAAGGGCCCTTCAGCGGAAGGGAATGTGCAAGCTGATGCGATCAAGGCTGAGCTTAAAGAGTTCAACGAACAGCTCGAAGCGGCGGTGGCGCTCAAGACGGAAGCCACCAATCGCTTAAAGGAAGCACGGAAAATTAAAGAAGAAATTGAAGCGGCCCGCCGTGAATTGGAGGAGGCGGGCAAGAAGAAAGAACTGGAGCGGGAATCGATCGAGAAAAGACTTCGCGAAGAGATTAAGGTACGGATCGGTGAAGAAAGACGCAAGCTTGAAGAGAAGCTTGAAGGAAGTGCACAGGCGTTAGAGAAGGCGCAGCGGGAGAGGGAAGCCGCTGAAGCCGCACGACGTGCGGCTACGGAGGATGCGGCACAGACAATTGCCGAGTATAAGGCAGCGCTTGATAAAAAATATGCTGATAGTGATGCCAAGCTCCGTGCGGAACGTGGACGACGCGAGGCCGAGGCAGGAAAGATAGAGGAATCTTTGGAAAAAGCACGGCGCGCAAAGGAGGAAGCCGAAGCAGCCTGGCGTGAGGCGGAAGAGCAAGCAGACAATCTGCGCGCTGGCGGAGGAAAGGCCAAATCCGTAAAGAAGGAAGCGAAGGTCGCTCAGGCCAGCAAGGAGCTGGAAGAGGCCAGTCGCCGTCAAACGGAGGCGGAAGAAGCAAAGAAAGCGAGCGAGGTAGAGCTCATTAAGCAGCAACTCGAGGAAGAGCAGCTGCGAAAGCAGTTAGAACAAGAAGTGGAAGATTGGCGACGCGAACAAGAACAATCACAGACCACGCAATTCCCACCTGAGTTACTTGCAAAGCAGCGCGAGCAGATGCGCCGCTTAAAGGAGAGAACCGATGCGGGCAGAGTTGACGCCGAGGAGGCGGTCAAGGATCTGTTGAACGACATCGCCTCGCAGTTAGAAGATGATAATTAACAGCTTTTTTGCGGGGGCAGGGTCTATTCCTATTTCCCGCTGGCGGAGGCGTCTCTGAAATGTCTTTGATTATTGCTCGTCGGCCGGAACGGGCCCTCGTATACGCTTCGTTGCAGCCCGACGGCGTTTGCTCTCGATGCGGCGTTCCTGTGATGCTGCTGTAGGCGTTGTCTTTCGTCGGGGTTTTGGCGGCACCGCCGCCTTTCGGACCAGCGCAACTAGACGGTTCATGGCGTCTCGACGGTTGCGTTCCTGTGTCCGAAATCGCCGGGCGTCGATTACGAGAATGCCCTCATCACTGATGCGCCTGCCGGCTAGCGAGATTAGCCGTGCACGCACATCGTCGGGTAGTGAACGAGACTGACCTACGTCGAAACGGAGTTGTACGGCGGTGGCCACTTTATTCACATTCTGCCCGCCGGGTCCCGAGGCACGGATAAACCGTTGCTCAATCTCTCCTTCGCCAATTGTGATATTCGGTGTTATGTGGATCACGTCGTCAGACTACGCGCGCAGTATCTGCTTTAACGCCATCTAACCGCCTACGCGGGACATCTCCACCTTTTCAAGTCCGGCTGTTTCGGTGCTGCGGATCTCGGAGTACTGATCTTTGCGGCGACGCCAGATAGCCCGAAGAAAGGCAGCAATGTCGTCATCTGAACTGCCACCTCTCAGTTGAGCGCGGAGATCGTGGCCATGCGTTGCGAACAGGCACGTGTAGAGCTGGCCATCGGCCGTCAGACGTGCGCGGGTACACCCCCTACAGAAGGGTTGCGTAACGGATGCGATTAAGCCGATCTCGCCTGCTCCATCACAATACCGGTAGCGCGTGGCGACTTCGCCGGCATAGTTCGATGATACGGGTTCCAGAGGCCATTCGCTCGCGATCAATTCTAAAATTTCCCTTGCCGGTACCACATCCTCCATTCGCCAGCCATTGGTGTAACCAACATCCATGTATTCAATAAAACGGACGATGTGGCCTGTGTGGCGGAAGTAGCGGGCCATCTCAACAATGCTTACTTCGTTCATGCCCCGTTTTACAACCATGTTAACTTTAATCGGTTGGAGTCCTGCCTCTGCTGCTGCTTCGATGCCATCAAGCACGCGCGCTACAGGGAAGTTGGCATCATTTATTTTCCTGAACATTTGATCGTCCAGCGAATCCAAACTCACAGTCAGTCGACGCAATCCAGCATCCTTAAGGACTCTGGCTTTCTGAGCAAGCAGCGCCCCGTTCGTTGTCAATGTGAGGTCACGCACGCCGTCGATCGCTGCAAGTAGCGCGACCAGCCGCTCCAGGTCCCGTCTCAGCAAAGGTTCACCACCGGTGATCCGGAGCTTCTCTACGCCGACATCAACGAAGATTTGTGCGATGCGGCTGATCTCCTCGAAAGTCAGTAGCTCCCTGCGCGGGATAAAGGCCCAATCGCGGCCGAAGACTTCTTTGGGCATGCAGTACGGACACCGGAAGTTGCACCGATCCGTAACAGAGAGGCGGAGATCCCGCAGCGGGCGGTGAAATCTATCGATAATGCTCACTTTACATAGGCTCAGTTGCGTTGGATGCGTTCTCGGCTGCACACACGGTGAGGGGCTGGTTGCCAAAGGCTTTTATATGTTACTCCATCTGCGTGTCATAATGCGATGAGGGGATCCGCAGCCGGCATTGTGTTGCAATGACTGCCGTTGGCGAACCCGGTCGGGTCAGGTCTGGGCAAAGTATCGCTTTAGGTATTCATCGAAGGGAATCTCATCTGCCGCTTCGATTGCCTTTTGTTGGGCGATCGACTGATGCGATACCTCAGTAAAATGACGTAGCTCGGTGTCGGGTAGCGATTGTTCCTTAAAGTAGGCAAGGTACTGCTCTGACCTGCGCATCGCGAACTCGAAAAATGATTCCTTTGCTTCCCGCATCTCTGCAAGTATTCGCGCTGATGGAGTCCTTTCGGCATCGCGAATGGCTTCTATCTGGCGTAAGAGGATCTTTGTATAAGGCCGCTCATTTTCGCCCTCATCCAGCAATTCACAGACACCTTGCATCGCGTCGCATAACTCTGTTGCCCATATTCTGAGCAACACGGGGTTCCCGCCGCGCCGTAGTTCAAGATCAGGATCGCGGCCGTACTTGGAGACGGCAGTTTGGTTGGCATCAACCTCTTTTCGCTCAATTTCATCGATGGGCGGGCTATCTACAAGCAGGCAAAATATCAGAAAGGCCTCGAGGAACCGAATCGTATCCTCTTCGATACCAATAGGATTGAAGGCGTCTAGGTCGATCACCCGTAGTTCTACGTACTGAACTCCCCTTCGTTTAAGGGCCAACGTGGGCTTTTCTCCGGATTGCGCAACCTGTTTCGGGCGTATGAAGCTGTAGTACTCATTTTCAATCTGCAGAATATTGGTATTCAGTTGACGGTATTCCTCATTAGCCATGACTCCGATCCTCTCAAACTCAGGATAAGGCGTTTCAATTGCCCGAGTGAGGCTTGCGACATATTCATCGAGATTGTTGTATGAAATGCTGAGTTTGGCCTGGGTTGTGTTTTTGTAGCCGATATCGCTCATGCGCAGCGAGGTAGCGTACGGCTCAAAGTAAGTTCCGGCATCAAACTTTGTAAACTCCTTCGCGCGGTGGTTCAGAAAGGACTTACAAACTGCGGGCGAGCTGCCGAATAGGTAAGGTACGAGCCAACCGAAGCGCTGAAAGTTGCGAATTAAACAGAAGTATGCATCGTCGATGAAGGTCTGGAGCGGCCCTGTGTCCTGTTCATGGTCCTGGTAGACAGGCCAGAAATCCGTGGGCAGCGAGTAGTTGAAATGTGCGCCAGCGATCGCCTGCATTTTCCGGCCGTAACGGCGGTCCAGGCCCACCCTGTAGACGTGCTTCATGGTGCCGACATTTGATGTACCGTACCGGGCGATGGGAATGCTTTCATCGCCTTCCAGGGCGCAGGGCATGCTGGTCGCCCAGAGCAGTTCCCCTTCTAAATTGGCGTAAACGAACTGGTGTATCTGAAATAGAAATTGAAGCGCCTCGTTAACGCCTTCAAATGGCGGCGTGATGAATTCCAACAGTGCCTCAGAATAGTCTGTGGTGATGTGGGGATGCGTGAGTGGAGATCCGAGTTTGACGGGGTGCGGGGTCTGCGCGATCTTGCCATCCGGTGTCACCCTTAAGTTTTCCTTCTCGATGCCAATCTTTCCGTTCTTTAACAGTTCCCTTTCTTCGGTATTGACGAGACGGGTCAAACGCTGTTGCGAGACACGATTCAAGGCGATGGGTCCCTTTCTGGATTTATTTCGGAGCGGGATAGGTACGTATGCAGTTATAACTAAAGGGCGGAGAACTCCAGTATAACGTGTGTGTCGGATTCGCTTTGTTGTTTCGCTAAATGTGACATCATCGTTTTTTGAAGCCCTTTGTCAACCGTCTGTGATGTTTTGTATTAACGAGTTAACGTTCTGTTTATGAAGTGTGACAGACCGGTACTCCCTTCCTAATGGCTGATATGCGTTATGGCCATTCGCGTATAATCGGGTTCTCTATACTATTCACTTGCCGTGCGATGAGACCGGATTGCGTAATAGATACCTGAAACTGGGCGTCGTTTACCATGGGGAGATAAGCCGCACTGCCATAGATTGCATCCACCCAAGGTAGCCAATGATTGTACCGTTGGGCCACCTCCCACAAGTCGAGGCCGCGTTGGTTCGCGAGCGGATAGACTGACCGTGGGTGGCTCCGCTCCTCGGTTATGCTTTGATAGCGTCCACTGAGGCGTTCCAAACGGTACTGGGCGTCGAGTCCCAACAAATTGGCTAGCCCATGCCATTTCAGGATGCGGGCGTCAATTTGCCATTCGTCACCGTGTAATTCATAGCGGTGGGTCTCGGCCCTGTTGGGGTAGGCGATGCTGACCTCGTAGTGCTGCGGAGCAATTTGCCTAAAGGTTAGCTCTGCCAAGGGCTGTTCGTGCGTCAGGCGCTGATAGGTGTGAAGATTTATGGCAAACGCCAATAGCAGTCCGGCCGCCAAAAGTAACAATGCGCCAGCGAGACCGTAACTGCCGGCTGCTAGAATGCGTACTTTACGGAGCCTCGCGATGCCTAGGAGCACAAGGATCAATCCCGCCAGGGCGAGGCCAGTCACAGGAAGGCTTATCTGCGCCACGTTTGCCAGACGGGGTCAATCCCGGCAGGTAACTCGGCTAACTTGCCGAGTTTGATCCACGCGTTATCCGGTCCATGGTAGTCTGATCCGACAGATCCCATTAAGCGATAGCGTCGCGCGTGGCCGGCACTCTTGGCAATGTCTGTTGGCGTACTGTTTCCACAGACGACTTCAATAGCTATCCCTCCGGCCGATTTAAATGCAGCGAGTACCCGACGCAATCGAGAATCCGTCAAGCCGTAGCGCATGGGATGAGCCAACACCGGCACACCGCCAGCCTCATCAATCCAGCTTATCGCCTCTTCGAGACTCGCCCATGATACGGTGACATAACCCGGTTTGCCTTTGACAAGATAATGTTTGAACACCTCTCGGACATTGGCTGAATATCCTCGGTTAACGAGAAAGCGCGCAAAATGGGTGCGAGTGATCGTCCCATCGCCCGCGAGATCTCGCGCGCCCTCGTAGGCTTCTTGAATACCGCACTGCGCAAGGCGTCGCCCCATTTCTTCCGCTCGCCATTCCCGTGTCGCTTGTAAGCCGGCAATGCCCTTCTGAAGGCTTGGGCTTTCGGGATCGATGCTCAGACCGACAATGTGCAGCAATCTATCGCCCCAGGTTGCTGACAACTCTATGCTCGGCACAAACTCCATATTTCTTTGACTAGCTGTTGCCTGTGCTTCAGCAAGTCCTGCGGTCGTATCATGGTCTGTCAGTGCCAATACCTCCACTCCCTGTGTATGTGCATTGTTGACCAGCTCATTCGGCGAAAGTGTCCCGTCGGACGCGGTCGAATGCGTGTGGAGGTCAAAGACAGAGCGCAGGGGGTCCATCCGTTTGGGATTAAGCCATGTATCGAGATCCTAACATAGCTCGTGCCAGGGTCTGTACGCCACGTCTGCATGTGCTAGGCGTTGTCATTGTTTTCAATCTACCTAAGTCCATCGAAGTCTAGGATGGTGGATCCGTCGGGATGGTCAAGTTGAACGTACTCAACTCTTGATCCAAGCAATTCCGTATGTCCCTTATGTCGGTTAACCCCATCGGTGCTGAACTCAAACGAGTAGCCTCTGCGTATTTGGATGCGACCGCGGCCAGCTCTTGCCAATCCCAAATGGCACAATGCGACGGTCTGATCAAGAAATTGCACATTCATTTGCTGACAGGCGGCCGCACATTGCTGCACTGCTTGTTCTCTGGCACGCAGGCTATTCACCCAGAACCAAACTAAGACGGCAATTGCACCGATGGCAGCGAGTGGACTCATTCGATGGAATGGCTAGGTGGGATCACTTGCGCTTGGCTTAGATGACTCCAGCAACACCGCAGCAGCGCCGCGGTAGCGGTATATATTAAGGTGTGTGAGGATAACAATATGATGTCCTTGATTGTCAGGAAATCATCACCACATTATGTGAACCCGTGTTGAGACTGTCACTGGAAATTGTGAACCAGCGCGTCTAAGGTAAGGTCAGACAGGCTAGGCGCCGGTTCGTTCTGTGGGCATCGCTGCCGGCGTCCTCGCCTCATCTTGCAGGCCGCCCTCTAGCCACGCGCGGGGCGGCGGGCATTCGCTCGAGAAATCAAAAGGATAGTAGAGTCGAGTGAAAGAATCGGATACAATACCCGGTTATATTTTATTTTTGATCGGGCTTTAAGCGGCCCCGTAATGAGATGAACTGGAATAGCACACGCGCAGACCTTAAGCAGCTTATCATTCAGGGCAAAGAGCAGGGATTTCTCACCTATCGTGATATCAACGATTACCTGCCCGAGGACGTGCTGGACGCCGAGCGGCTCGAGGCGCTGGTCAGCGTCATGAAAGACCTGGGCATTGAGGTCTTGGACCAGCCACCCGACTCGGACAGCCTGCGGCTGGAGGACGACTCTCCCGATGAAGAGGTCACCGAGGAGGCCGAGGTCCTCCTTAAAGCGGCGGTTGAGAGTGAGCATGGCGGAACGGCCGATTCCATACGCATGTATATGCGGGAGATGGGGACTGTGGACCTGCTCACGCGCCAGGAGGAGATTTCGCTTGCAAAGGGCATTGAAGAGGGCATTCGTGAGCGCAGTGAGGCGATCGCTGAGTGTCCTGCAGTGGTCGCCGAGATGCTAAGCCTTTGGGAGTTCGTCAAGACCGGCGAGTCTCAGATGAGCGAGGTGCTTGCAGGTTTGGCGCCTGTCATTGGGGCGGACATGTTGGCACCGGCCCCTGCGGCAGAACAGCCTGCTGCTGATGAGACCTCCGCGACGTCGACAATCGACGACGCGCGCGACGCCATCTGGGAACGGTTTGCGCAAATAGGGAAGCTGTATCGCCGCTATGGACGGGCAGTGGCGCGGCATGGCGCACGCAGTATCCAGGTTACGAGGATTAAGAAAAAGCTCGCGAGTGAGTTCCCAACTTTCAAGTTCACCGCGAAGGCCCTTGATCAGCTCTCGCAGCGGGTTAGCGACTTGGTATCTGAGGTGCGCGCGTCTGAGCGGGCGATCATGGCTATCTGCGTCGGTAAGGCGCGCATGTCTCGCATGGTGTTTGTTAAGTCGTTCACCGGGAAGGAAACCAATCTCCGTTGGGTTGGAAGGATGGTGAAAAGAGGTTCGGGGAACGCGAAGGTGCTTGCTAAGTACGCGGGTGACGTGCGGGACGCTCAGCGCCGACTTATCGCGCTTGAGTCCGAGGCGGGATTGTCGATCGCCGAACTGAAAGAGGTTAGCCGGCGTATGTCGATCGGCGAGGCTAAGGCGCGGCGTGCAAAGGCGGATATGGTCGAAGCCAATCTTCGGTTGGTGATATCCGTCGCCAAGAAGTATCGCAACCGCGGTCTTCCGTTCCTGGATCTGATCCAGGAAGGAAACATCGGTTTGATGAAGGCGGTGGACAAGTTCGAATACCGGCGTGGCTTCAAGTTTTCCACGTACGCACACTGGTGGATTCGGCAGGCGATCACCCGGGCGCTGGCGGATCAGGCGCGTACCGTCCGTGTTCCGGTGCACATGATCGAGCGGATCAATAAGCTCTATCGGATCTCGCAGCAGATCTGGCAGGAGCACGGACGCGAGGCCCTCCCGAGTGAGCTGGCCGAACGCATGGATCTGTCGGAGGCCGATATTCGCGGCATGCTGAGCATCGGCAAGTACCCGATTTCGCTCGAAACCCCGGTTGGGGATGATGACGACTTGCGTTTTGGGGATCTCATCGAAGATGAGCGTGCCCAGGCGCCGCTGGAGTTCGCGACGATAGCCGCTTGGCGGACAGCGACGAGGGAGATGCTAGACACCCTCAATCCGAGAGAGGCTGGAATCCTGCCGATGCCAAATCGCATGAACACCACTCACACGCTTGAGGAGGTAGGCCAGCGGTTCAACGTCACCCGGGAGCGGATACGCCAGATAGAGGCGAAAGCGCTCAAAAAGCTCCGCCAGTCCAACTGCTCAAAAGAGCTTAAGAGCTTCCTCGGAAACTAACAGGCCGCGCCCCCTCTGCAGGGAGGCGCTCCGCGCTCGCTCCCACCCTTTTTGGTTGCATCGCGATGGTACTGTGCGCGCTGTTGTTGTCGGTTTGCGCAATCCGTAAGCTATAGCTTCAGTGGAGAGGTACCGAAGTGGTCATAACGGCACCGACTCGAAATCGGTTGGGGGTATAACCGCCCCACGTGGGTTCGAATCCCACCCTCTCCGCCAGATTTTTTTTGGGGCCTATGTGAAACACCATAGAATCACCAACGACGAAAAGCCACAACGCAAATAATAGGGAACAAACTTGCCTCGATAGGGGGAAACCATGACAGGCCTGGAATTTCTTCGTTGCCGCCGGCAACACGACGCCAAGCTGCCGACGTCGATGGGCTACGAGTGGACGGGGATGTCCTACCAGGAGAAGAAGGTCGGCTCAGAAGCCATTCTGGTGTTTGCCCTCGCCATCATTCTCGTGTTCCTGGTGCTCGCTGCACTTGCAAACCCGTATGCATCGTAAATGGGCAGGGCGATTTTGAGACCGAGCGACGCGGCGACGCTTCAGCCCAGGGCAAAACCGCGGTCCGGCGGAATACGGGCAAAGATCAGCGACACAGTACCGATGGGCGTTATCAGCTGCGAATGTCCGCTTTGGGTCGGAAGCAGACATTGCGCCTTAGTCAGTTAATCCCTAGGGGATTGATACGGAGCATTATGAGGGCACAATTACAATTTTTAATAAACAACAAACTCAGTCACTTACGACGCTTGCTCATTTCAAACCGTATTTCAATTGCACCTCATTTGCATCTCACCGCATTTCAGTGTGGCACATTTTCGTCACAAAAAATGAAGAGCTGGCTACGGCCAAAAGCGGACATTGATATAAATCAATTTCCTATAATTACTTATTGGATACATATTCATTAATATATTATGTTGTAATTTCGGGGTCTTTTAGATAAGGAGAAAGCCATGAACGCTACGGCTTCACGAAGAACTACAATAATTATAGCTGGGCTTGTCAGTGCACTAGCGTTTGCCATCAACATTATAGGAAGTAGTGAGCAGGTCGTTTCTGCAGCTGATGCCAAGGATAATTACCCGCTCGGGCGCAAGCCCGTGGCGATCGTCGATGGCCAATACCCAAGCAGCTATTTTCCCAATACCGAGTTGCTTGGCGCCGATGAAATGAGGATCACGGCACTCGGTACGGGCATGCCAAACCAGACCAGGGCGGCAGTATCAATCTCGTTTCTGGTTGAGTTGGGCAATGGGGACAAGTTCCTGTTCGATATCGGCTCGGGGATGCTCGCCAACCTGTTCTCCCTGCGGCCTGACTTTTCGAAGATCGATAACGTGTTTGCCAGTCACCTGCATGTGGACCACGTGGGCGACTTCATGGGGCTTCATATCGGTAGCTGGCTTTCAGGACGCTATACCCCGATGCACGTCTAC
>JAPUIX010000066.1 GCA_027296625.1 Gammaproteobacteria bacterium
TGCAGGCGCGCTCTTTTCGACTCTTCATTTTCGGCTCGCTCCATGCCCTTCTGTGCCACAGGTCCGGCTGCATTCCGTGGCACGACGCAAACTCCGTCATCATCCGCGATGACAACATCCCCGGGCTTGACGGCAGCGCCGGCACACATGACGGGCACATTGACGCTGCCGACTGTTTTCTTCACCGTTCCCTGTGACCAGATGGCCTTCGACCACACCGGGAAGACCATTTCCTCAAGGTCCCGAACGTCGCGGACACCGGCATCGACAATGAGGCCTTTGACGCCCCTGGCCATGGCCAGGGTAGCCAGCAGATCGCCGAACATGCCGTGTTCGTCCTCATCGCTTACGCCGACCACCAGAACATCGCCTTGCTGGCACAGCTCCATGGCCACATGATTCATCCAGTTATCGCCGGGGTGATTGAGGACTGTGACAGCGCTTCCCGCGATTCGTGCTCCCGCATATATGGGGCGCATATAGGACTGCATCAGGCCTGTACGTCCCTGCGCCTCGTGAACCGTCGCGACGCCGAGTGACTCGAGCGCTGCAATTTCCCCGGCATCGGCCCTAAGCATGTTGCGCACCGCAATTTTATCCATGCTCATATGCCTTGTTATCAGAATCCGAATAGCCTGGCCGGATTATCGACCAGTAATTGCTGTTGTAAATCAGAAGTTGGCGCCATCTGCGGAATCAGCTCCAGGAGATCGCCGTCGTTCGGCATGAGCTTTACATTGGGATGCGGCCAGTCCGTTCCCCAGATGACCCGATCGGGTGCCGCTTCGATACAGGCACACGCAAACGGTACCGCGTCCTTAAACGGTGGCCCTGCCGCCGATATTCGCTCGGCGCCCGAGACTTTGACCCAAAGATCTTCACGCTCCCTCACTAACGACAACAGAGACTGAAACGGAGCCTGGTCCAGTCCATCACCTACCGGCACACGCCCCATGTGATCGATAACCACCGGTAGTGGCATCTCGTCCAGCAGCGTTTCGTATGCAAGCAGGTCCTTTGCATCGAAGTGTAGTTCGACATGCCAGGGCAGGTGCGCAACTTTGCTAATGATGACACGCATCTTGTCGAGATCGGGCGCTCCGCCCAAGTGCCTGACAAAATTGAAGCGCACACCCCGTATACCACCGGCATGCAGCTCTGCAAACTGACTGGCCGTAAATGAATCGTCTGCGTTACAAACGCCACGATACCGTCCGTCGCTCGAAGCGATGGCATCCAGCATCGCAGCATTATCGGTTCCATGACAATTGGCCTGCACGATGACAGCGCGCTCTATTCCGAGCGTGTCGTGTAATTCGCGCAATTTTTCCTTCGGTGCATCGGGTGGCGTATATCTGCGCGTATCCGCATAGGGAAATTGATTACCAGGGCCGAACACGTGACAGTGAGTATCACAGGAACCGGGCGGCGCCTTGAAATCGGGCTTTCGCGTGTCCGGATCGGGAGGAGCAATAGTTTTCAATCAGGCACTCCTGACGAATACTTCGCCGCGGATGAGCATACGTGCGGCGCGGATTACGCCTGCTTTTTCTATGTGAATTTCGCCGTCGTCACTTTGTGTAGTCACGAGCCGGACTGAAAGAGATCCGCCCGGATGTTCGATGACCATTGTCTTCTCAACACCATCAAGCACTTTCGCACTGCGAGACGTGGCGACACTCGTGCGTAATTAGCCTGTTTGTTACGCGATCTGTGCACGCATAAATACCGTATCCGAAAGTAACTCCGTTCATATCGGGGCCAAGTAGTCCCGCCTGCAGGGCCACATCTCGAAGCATTTGGTCATCCGGGAGCGGCAGATTTTCAACTAGTTCAACTCGTATTTTTTCTGGTTTTAGCACACCTACTGAGCGAGCGACTTTTATTCCGGCACCAGTTAGCGGCTTGCCCTTGGAAAGAATTTCTGCAGAACATAATTCCATCCATTCAATGGCCTGTGGAAAGAGTTTGGGCAGTACAGCAGCGAGGTCATACATCATTGCGGCAGCATCGTATTCCATTAAAAGCAGGATGCAACTAGACCCTTCGGAATCCTCACTTCGGAAACGACCCAGGCTTTCCGCGCCTCATCCCAAGCGGCAATGTGTGAGCAGACATCTTCTTGAGTGATCGTTTGAGGGCTGGTGATCGTTGTATTGGAGTGCAGCCACGCAGTATTGCCGATAGCTGTTACTGTTCCAGTTGTTTGCTCCCTGCCCGGGGTTGTTATGCTCGTTATGCTAATCCACTGAAATACTCGCTGTCCATCACCGAGATCAAACGCGTTGGATGGGGGCCCATAAGAGATCGCAACCTCCCGAATATCCTGACCAACATACTTGCCCATGATTTGAGAGGCACATGAAGCCACAACCAACGTTATAAGCAATGGAAGCATTCGTAGGATGGTCATGGCCCTATCCTGTCGATTGAATCTGGGTATTGTACGACTCTTCTGGCCACTAGCGACCACGCCAAACACGCCCTCAATATATCAATCTCCCCCATATCCCAAGCCTCCCAAACCTGATCAGTCAGTCATTCATTAACCAGCAGGGCTTCGATGTAGATTTTGGTGAGCATGGTTTAAGGATGGCTTGCGCTTGGACTTATTGCTTCCCTTAAATATGGACTATTTGTGCAGAAATCAGATCGCTACAGAAATGAAAGCAAAATGTTTGCTTTCGGCAGCAATTAGCGGACAGCTAGATGGGGCTTGCAACCGGTTACCACCATTTTCCAAGGTGTATCGCCATCGTGACATGGGTCGTTGTTTCCTTGGAGTGAATCTCAAGAAGGATTCGATTGCTCCCGAGACGGAAATCAGCAACGGAAAACTCTGCTCCCATTCCCGGCGCGGCTGTAAGATGGCCGTTACCGTATCTCTCTGCGTAGAAATTCAGGACTTCGCCATAGGACAAGTCGGTTTGAATATCTACGACGTATCCCCTTCCGTCCTCAAACAGGGTCCGCCGTCCCGAGATCACTTGCCCTTCTACAATGGGGATATCTGAGGGCAGTCCGGGCGGTAGTACTGCGCCATAATTCGTGTGGTTTCG
>JAPUIX010000067.1 GCA_027296625.1 Gammaproteobacteria bacterium
GTTGCAGATCCTGGAGCAGGTTGAGGATCTGGGCCTGGATAGAAACATCAAGGGCAGAAACCGGCTCGTCACAGACAATAAACTGCGGACTCAGGGCCAACGCCCGCGCAATACCAATACGCTGGCGCTGGCCGCCTGAGAATTCGTGCGGGTAGCGTGAGTGGTATGTTGGCGATAGCCCTACTCGCTCTAAGAGGCTGTTAACCTGTTGAATAAGCTCGTCTCCCTGAGCGAGATCGTGTACTTTGAGCGCTTCCCCAATAATCGCACCGACTGTCATACGCGGATTCAGCGAGCTATACGGATCTTGGAAAATCATCTGCATCCGCCGGCGAAGGGCGCGGACCTGGGCTGCGTTGAGCTGACAAAAATCCTGACCGTTAAAAAATATCTCTCCCGCAGTTGGTTCGATCAAACGCAGCAGCGTTCTGCCCACCGTTGTCTTACCGCAGCCTGACTCTCCTACCAGACCAAACGTCTCTTGGGGCTGAATGACAAACGACACGTCATCGACCGCTTTGACCCAGGCCGAGATGCGGGAGAAGACGCCGCTGCGGACGGGGTAATATTTTTTGAGATTGCGGATCTCTAGTAATGGGGGTCGGGTGTCTGAATGCGCTGCCATCTCTCATATTCCTCAGAATTTCTACGGGCCAATTCCTAGTCTCTACACCCCAGCCCCTGTTTTCTCGTGCAACCAGCATGCTGCTTCATGTTGAGGCTCAACTGTAATCAAGCTCGGTTGTTTCTCAGCGCAGAAATCGAGCGTCTCCGGGCAGCGTGCAGAAAAGGCACAGCCGGGGGGATACTGTAGCGGCGAGGGAACGCTGCCCTTGATCGCGGCCAGCCGCTCAGTCCGATGGCCCCGACGCGGCAAGGCCCGGAGCAAGGCGTTGGTGTAGGGGTGCAGAGGATTCCGGAAGAGCGTCTGCACATCAGTGTGTTCAACGATTTTTCCCGCATACATGACTGCGACATCCTGGGCGAACTGGGCCACAACGCCGAGGTTATGAGTAATGAGCAGAATGGCCATGCCCCTCTCGTCCTGAAGTCGTTTCAGGAGGTCGAGGATCTGGGCTTGGATGGTCACATCAAGGGCGGTGGTCGGCTCATCCGCGATTAATAAATCTGGACGACAGGCCAACGCCATGGCGATCATCACGCGCTGTTTCATCCCGCCTGAAAGTTCGTGTGGATATTGTTCGAGCCGTTGAGTAGGCGACGCGATACCTACGGTTGCAAGCAGGCGCAGCACTTCCTGGTGCGCCTCACGCTCAGCAAGACCCTGATGCAGCTGGAGTACCTCACCGATCTGATTGCCTATCGTAAAGACTGGATTCAGCGAAGTCATGGGCTCTTGGAAAATCATACTAATGGATTTTCCACGAATAGATTGTAACTCTGCTTCAGACGACGTGGCGAGGTCTCGACCTTGATACGCAATACTCCCTTGTACAATGCGACCTGGGGGCTCAATAAGGCGCATGATCGAAAGTGCGCTAACGGATTTGCCACAGCCCGACTCGCCAACCAAAGCAAGCGTCCGGCCCGCTTGAATCTCTAGATCGATGCCACGGACGGCTTTGACTGCGCCTTTGTCGGTGAAAAACGAGACATGCAGGTTGTTGATGCTGAGGAGCGGATTCGCCATTTACCGATTCCGAAGTCGAGGATTCAGGGCCTCGCGCAGGCCCTCGCCGACAAGGTTAAACGCCAGCACGACAACAAAAATTGCAACTCCGGGGATGAAAAATAACCAGGGAGCATCGAATATGAAGCCCCTCCCGTTGGCGAGGATGTTACCCCAGGTGGCATCGGGCGGCTGAACACCAAAGCCCAAGAAGCTGAGGCCGGACTCGGTCAGGATGGCACCGGCCACCCCGATGGTGGCCGAGACTAACACCGGAGCAATGGCATTGGGGACCATATGCCGAAAGATGATGCGGCTCTCGGGCAAGCCTAGGGCTAGCGCGGCAACCACAAAGTCCTGCTCGCGCAGTGCTAAGAACTCAGCGCGTACAAAACGTGCAGTCGCCATCCAGCTGGTCAGACCGATCACAATCATGATGTTGTAGATGCTGGGGGGAAGCAGCGCGACGACAGTCAGAATAAGAAAGAACGTCGGAAAGCACAGCATAATGTCGGTAAACCGCATGATGAGCGTATCGACCGAGATAAAGCCGAGCTTGACGCTGCCATAGAAGCCGGACAAGCCACCCAGGATAATCCCAATCGTGACTGAAATACCAACGGCAATAAATCCAATCGATAACGACACAAACGATCCCTGCAGCATACGCGCAAACACGTCCCGGCCCAGTTCGTCCGTGCCGAGCAGATAGATGCCGAAGAGGGGGTGGTTCAGGGCAGGAATGAGATCCGCAGACACCGCAGAAAAAGGTGGCAGAAATTTATCCGGGAGGCGTACCGTTGCCGGATCGAAAATAATAATCCATTCAGTCAATACTTTTCCTGCAACGGCCATGGTCACAAGGAGTCCCAGGACGACCAAACCGCTGAGGGCCAGCCGATCTTTCTGAAAGATCCGCCATGCCTCCTGGAGCGGTGTTTCCGGTTTTGGCAGTTCGGTCTCTGCTGTGAAAGTAGCCGTATGAATGAGTTCAGCCATGCTTATTGCAACCGAATCCGAGGATCGACAACCGCATACAGAATGTCTGAAACCAAAGTGCCGACCAGTGTCAGCGTTGCGGCCACAAAGTTGATTGTCAGAATGACGGGGAAATCGCGGGCCAGAATAGCTTCGTAGCCGAGCCGTCCTAATCCTGGCCAGGCGAAGATCTGTTCAAAGATCACTGACCCGCCAATCAATCCAGGCAGCAAAAATCCGAACATCGTAACGAACGGCAATAATGCATTGCGGAGAGCATGCCGGTAGATCACGGCATCTTCCGGTAAGCCCTTTGCGCGGGCAGTGCGGACATAGTCTTGGCGCACGACTTCGAGCATTTGGGAGCGGACATAGCGCGACAGGATGGCAATACCGGCAATCGCCGACATCAAGGAGGGAACGACAAGATGCCACAGTCGGTCCATCCAGCGAAAGACTGGCTGTGCGTTTTCCATGCCAAAGGTGCGCATACCAATAACGGGCACGTTGAATACATCTACGACCCATTGAATGGCAAGATAGGAAAGGAAAAACCCAGGAATGGAGATCAGGGCGTAGGCAACAAACGTGGTTGTGCGGTCAAAAGGAGATCCACGTTGGATCGCGGCTTGAATACCCGTCGGGAAGGATAAGCTCCAGACGATTAATGTGGCACAGATAAAGAGTGGCAGAGAATTGAGAAAACGTTGCCAGATCTTAGGGAGAACGGGCTGGCTATCCTTGAAGGATTTGAGCTCCCCCGTCGCGAGGTCGCGCAGCCAATAGGTGTACTGCAAATACAGCGGTTCGTCTAAATGAAAGGCCGCACGGATACGGGCGATATC
>JAPUIX010000068.1 GCA_027296625.1 Gammaproteobacteria bacterium
AATCCCGAATGTCGACAGTACCTGCTGCGCCAGGCGTTCGAAGAAGCGGTTCACACCCATTCATATCAGTATTGCGTTGAATCGCTAGGGATGGATGAAGGGGAAGTTTTCAATATGTACCGCGAAGTCTCCTCGGTACACGATAAGTCCGCGTGGGCGATGAACTATACGGAAAGCCTGGCGGATCCCAATTTCCACACGGGCACACCAGCCAATGATCAGCGCTTATTGCGTGACTTAATCGGCTTTTACGTAATTTTTGAAGGGATATTTTTCTACGTTGGTTTCGTGCAGGTGTTATCAATGGGGCGGCGCAACAAGATGACAGGTGTTGCGGAACATTTTCAATACATACTGCGCGATGAATCGATGCATATGAACTTTGGGATTGACGTTATCAATCAGATCAAAATCGAAAATCCCCATTTGTGGACGGAAGATTTCAAAAAACAGGCTCTAGAGATGATACACAAGGGCATAGAGCTGGAGATCCGATATGCTCATGACACCATGCCACGAGGCGTGTTAGGGCTCAACGCCAACATGTTTACCGACTATCTACACTTCATCGCCAATCGTCGCTGCGCTCAAATTGGATTACCAGAACAGTTCCCTGGGGCAACCAACCCGTTCCCATGGATGAGTGAGGTAATGGATCTTAAGAAAGAAAAGAACTTTTTTGAGACCCGCGTAACTGAATATCAAACGGGTGGGACCTTATCTTGGGATTGAGTTTCTACCGCGAAAACCTCCTTAGCGGTAAGCCAAGATGGAGCTTGGCTATTGCCTGGCATCCGCTCGCCTCTTTTGGACGCCAGGCTTTCTTATGCAACACCCAAGCAATGGATATAAGGACATGATGCTTGTCTTATCGATACGGATAGCGTGTACGTTGGCCATGCAGACTTGAAAGAGAAGCCAAAGCCATCGTTGGACCCGGTCATCGCCAGGGGCCGACCACCCCCCGCGACGGAGCACGTCATTCAGACAGCCACCCTCGCGGGGGTCTCCAACGGGACCAACCAACACAACCTTCTGGATTGCTACCGCATCGCGCTTGATTTTGGCCTGGTGGCTGCAAGACGAGCACTTAGAATTTTGAATGCAAATCGCATCGTCTGACTTGCAGACATCATTACCTTATGCCGTGTTACCAACGGCGCATCCATTTGCACCTAGCGCCTACATTACGTCGGATAATTCTCCAAGCTGACTCGCCCGAGGAACGACTCGGGTGCCGGGGGCGGCACCCAGACAAAGGGCTTTTGCCATCACTTCATGTTCTTTATCGCCCAACAACCAAGTTTCAAAATGCACCTTTCCTATCATTGTGGCAAAGTGCTGATCAACGATCGCCTGACCAGAAAGATCAGACACCGGGACTTCAACCCAGTACGGGTTGAAAGACTTCACTAGTATAAGCCGATGGGCCTCGATGTGGCTCGCCAGCCAGGCCGCGAGGCTATCGGACGAGAACTCCCAGCTCGCAGCGATCGCGTTGTTTGCCACAGCCATCGTCGAGGGCAGCCAGATGGGGACGCGCGTCTCACCCAAAGCCTTACGTAAGTGATACACATCAGCCACTGGCGTAAGCTCCCGTCGGATCCCTGCCATCATGAACCCAAACTGATCCATTGCAGAAAGTGCCATGCAATGTGCGGTATCGTCAGCAAACTTCCAATATTGCTGCGCTCGGCGCACCAGATTGGCAAACTTGCCGCCACCCGGCACGATAATTACGCGCCCTCCTCCGTAACGAACAAGCACCTCGAGCCAAGCGGGCAATGTTTTGGAAAATGCAAGACTGCCGCCGATTTTAACTACCCACACGCTGTACTTCCTTTTGCTCAAACAATTTCAGCAGTGCAGCGGCTTTATCGAATGTCTCCTGATACTCCCCTTCCAAACTCGAATCAGCCACGATACCGCCCCCGGCCCAGCAGTGCATCCGGCATTCGTCGAAAACCAGCGTTCGTATCGCAATATTAGTGTCCATGTCGCCATTAAAGCCGATATACCCCATTGCGCCACAATAGACACTGCGGCGATGGGGCTCGAGCTCTTCAATGATCTCCATGGCACGTACTTTCGGAGCCCCTGTAATTGAACCGCCAGGGAAACAGCCCCGCAGTAAATCGAGGGCATGTTGACCGGAGGCAAGCTGTCCTGTCACGGTGCTAACCAAATGATGCACTGTTGCAAAGCTCTCAAGCGCAAACAGTTTAGGGACCTCGACCGTGCCGGGAGTACATGTTTTCCCCAGATCATTGCGTAGTAGGTCCACAATCATCACATTCTCCGCCCGATCCTTCGAACTTTTCTGAAGCTCCTCAGCCAACGACACGTCACGGCGCCTATAGGCTGAACGTGGGCGCGTTCCTTTGACCGGCTTGGTTTCCACCCGCCGATTCCTGACGCTAAGAAACCGTTCCGGCGAGGAACTTAATACGGCTCCGTCTTGAATTTGAAAAAATGCCGCAAATGGGGCTGGATTAAGCCCCCTTAATTGAACATAGGCGTCCCACAGATCGCCTTCTACGTTCACTGAAAATCGCTGGGCTAGATTGACCTGGTAACAGTCCCCATCACGGATATATTGTTTAACGCGCCTAAAGGCCCGCGCATAATCGTCACGATTCATGTTCGAAGAAACAGCAGATAATACCGTGAAGGGATTATCGCCCGCTGACGACGAAGGTGACTGATTCATATCTTCAAGCTGAGTCCATTCATCAAACGTACGTTGATCCCTCCCCTGTCCGACTAACCACGCACGCTTCTCCTTATGGTCAACGACAACAGCCCAATCGTAGAGACCAACAGCCATATCAGGCAGATTGACGTCCTGTATCGTCGCCTCTGGTAGAGACTCAATACGGCGTCCTAGATCATAAGCAAAGTAGCCAATAGCGCCACCACAAAACGGTAAATCCATCTCGTCTTGCTTTACCTCTCCCAAACAACGCTTAAGCAACATAAACGGATCCCGGCTAGAGCATTCCTCCCCATCACGGGAGGAGATAGTGGTCGTGTCACCACGCGTGGTTAGCGTCAAATAAGGATCGGCAGCGAGGATATCGTAACGCCCGTATTGCGTCGCTGGATGCCCACTATCTAAAAACACGCACCACGTTCGCTTAGAAAGACCTGTGAATAATTCAGAACTATCGGCGACGTAAGGCAATTCTGTGATTCGCGGTTTCAATGGCCCATCCTCAAAAGTTGGGCGACTGCCACAGCTGGTGCGCAGTCCGACGCTAACGGCTTTAACTCCAGCGGTGCGTCAATTAGTTCGGAGAAATCCACAAACGGGCGAGCGAGACGGTTTGCCAAGTCACGCACTAGAAAACGGCCGGTCCCCGCCCCAATCAAAGGGGCATCATCAGCAATCACATGCCTGGAGAGGGTCCGTTCAAGCCCCTGATAGATCCGGGCAAGCTGCAGATTCGCAATGTATCTGGCGACGCCGCACCAAGGGTCAAATGGTTTCGCCGCATCGAGGTCTCGACCAAGCATCCGGGCAAGGCGGCGGGCACTGTCCTCTACACCTTTACTGGCACCATCCGGTGTCTCCAGTAAATCCGCATCCACTGGCAGTGCGCCAGTGAGCCGATAAACGTCTGCCATGGTGGCAAAATGCTCCGCTGCCAGATACTGCCATTCCCCAGCGAATGGGATCCTTTGAGTGACGGCTATAATCGGCGTCCGTGCGATGCCAGTATATAACAACTCATCATATTGCATGCGATCAGAATCAGTATAACCGCGACAACAGACCTCCCCGCCTGCAAATGGAACAATGTCGGTAGTGGTGCTTCCAATATCGATCAGGATCCCCTCTGCGAGATGCATGCTGACAAAGCGGACGCTCGCATGCCAATTTGCGGAAGCGATCTCTGTTGTGTGTGCACTAACGCGCGAGCGTCCGACGAAACCCTTCCGTCCAGCGTAGATGCGCATATTCTCTTCTCCGAGGTGTGCCACCATATGCGTTATCAGGGTTGTGATCCCTATGGCACGGGTTTCGAACACATCTGCAAGCTCACCAGTAAAAGTTACCCCATGTTCCGCTGCAGTGTCAGGCAATGTATCTAGCGCATTCTGCATTGCCGTCTCAAAGCGCTGCACGCCTCTCCATAGTGGTGACGGTAATTGCTTGGCCATCCGGAGCGAACCATCCATGCCTAATAAAGCCAATTTGAGATGTGCTCCACCCACATCCCAACCGACGATCCCGCTATTGCACATACGTCTGCTCCAAATTGATTACCACCGGTTCGTTAGAGAGTAAGGCGCTCGATATGCTTTTGTTTCCCTCAAGCAATGACAGCACCAGTTCCGCAGGATTCCGTCTAATTGATTTTCGAAGCCCAATATAAGACGTTGTTAAACGAGGGTTGACCTCCAAAACAACGGGGCCGGATGGCGTCAAAATCAAATCAATGCCAACATAGCCCCATAGCCCCGGGATCGCCTTCGTGACGTCATCTGCCAGTTTCTCAAAGAGCGCTCGCTTGTCCCGCAATCCGTTCACGATCATGCCCCGAAGACAACATTTACTCGCATTAATCTCAACTCGCTGCTGATTACACGCTAAAACCTTGGCCTCACCATCACGACATAACATCGATATGCTAGCCGGAATTCCAGGGATAAATCGCTGTGCCACATGGAACTGTTTAGCCTTGTTATTATCAAGCCATGTTTTTAGTGCCTCGTAAGTTCGAAACAGGTATGTATCCTCGCAACCTACTCCGTCATCAGGTTTGATTATCCAACCTGTCTCGCTCAGTGGCAGATCAGTTGAAACTTGGTGGGTCTCAACAGCAGGAATTCCACAGTTCAAGAGCTGGGCGCTGGTGGCTGACTTGCTGGTGGTCAATCTAATTGCTTCTGGGCTGCTGCCCAGCAAGATTCGATGACACCTTTGTGCCATCTCGCTCAGGTCTTCCAACGCCCCCCCTGTCTCGGGAGCAATAGGCCACACGGCATCGGCGTTTCTAGCGAGGGTCTGCCATAACTGCCAGCAGTCGCCCGCTTGATCGGGCGTCTCGACTTGGATTGGATGTCGGACTACATCGAGCCGAGGATCTCTCGCCGTTACGATATCGATTGCCGTGAGATCAAGAAGATCACTTACCAGGGCATTGAGCATCATGTCGCCCTCTAGCGCAAGTGCATCTGGCAAAGGCTCGCCCAGTACACCACCACCCGTGATAAACTCACATACAAAAATACGCATACTCATCCCAATGTTGATTATTCCGGTTCTCGATATTCGTCAGGGACAAGTTGTGCATGCCCGCGCTGGCCGACGCGAGAGCTATCAACCCATACGTTCCTCCTTGTGCCGATGCAGCGATCCCAAGGCGGTAATCACCGACATCCTAACCATTTATCCGTTCACAACACTTTATATTGCCGATCTCGACGCGATTGAAGGCACCGGAAATAATCACGGACTGATGGACGAATTATGCGGGGCGTTCTCATCGCTCACCTTCTGGATCGACAGTGGCATCAAGACATCTTCTGGGCTGATTGACAACTTCCAGGGGCATTGTAAAGCAGTGGTTGGCAGTGAATACCAACAAGATTCGGGGAGCCTTTCGACTCTTCTGCAACACAACCCCCCTCCTATCCTATCCCTGGACTTTGCGGGTGAGAGGCTCCAAGGTCCCGACGGCATGCTGGAGGCAGCAAACCTGTGGCCCCAAGAGATCATCGTCATGAGTCTTACCCGTGTTGGCACGTCTCGAGGTCCCGACCTTGGCCGGGTTGCGCTTATCAAGGCATTGGCGCCTGAAAAATCGACCTACGCGGCCGGCGGTATACGCCATGAAAAGGACCTCTGGGCGCTCAAGAAGCTTGGCATCGCAGGTGCCCTCGTCGCAACAGCCCTACATAACCGGCGCATTGATCGGCACTCGATTGGCGCACTTTTAAATATGAACGGCTAATCGATTTGCGTTGGGCGTTTACTTACCCGGAAATGGGCGGGTGCTAAGGGCGCTTAGCTGGAAAAAAATTGCCCCGAGGAGTTCCCCCGGGGCAACGGCTCGTAGACTACAGCACTCGGCACCGAGAACAGATGCGCCATTGGCAAACTCAACGCCGAATTCACCGGGCGAAACCCCGACGAATCATCTTTCTCTGCGCCTTTTCGCGCGCTTAATTGTGCGCGGCGAAGGGGTGAGCAGCCTCGCCCTTCTTCTTGACTACCTCAGAGGCCTTGGGCTCACGTGCGACTGCACGCTTAATCGAAAGCTTAGTAGCCTCGTAATTGTAATCCTGAATCTTCGTGTTGTCCTCGGCCAGCCAGTGAATAAACACGCCGACGCAGATAAAAATATCGTCGGCCTCGTTAGCGGGGATGGTTCCATCCTCCACACAGTCCATCACCGCCATAGCTACCGCACGCTGGGCAGGACCAAACATCTGAACAGCCTGGTCGGCGCTCTTGAGGGTAACCTTGTTAAACAGGATCGTATTGGGTTTAGCCGGCAGGTTTGGTGCAACCACGGCCATCAACGTATTGAACCCATCCTTCTGATTGGTCAGAGCGTTGCAAAAGGCCGTCTCGGCGGGACTGCCTCTTGGCCCCATAAGCAGGTCGACGTGCGCCACCTCATTGCCCTCGCCGACCAAGGCTTCACCTGTGAGTACTCTATCAATGACTGCCATTTTTAATGCTCCTCTTGTTGTTGTCCCGAACAATTTTTTGAATATAGACATCGCTGCCTACCTATCGTTTTGCTTATAAGAAAGGGGGCCTACACCCGGTAAGGTCAACCGGCCGCCAGGGTTGCTGTCCTGCGCCCGGTAACCCCGTGTTTTAACAGGTCTTCGAACTGAACCGCCAATTGGCTTGCCACGGTGAGATCCGCGCTTGTCCCCGGATTGATCCCCGCGTGCTTAAGCCTTTGATCGAATTCTAGCAGAAGTGGAATTGCGCTTTCCGGGTTTTTATACGCATGAAAGCGAGCCTCCACTGGCCCCGCCATTGTATGAATGCGTGCTGCTGCCTCCTCCCCAAATTTTCGCTGAATGTGGGTATCTGGGACCCGCGCAAGAAAACTCAGGTAACACGCCACAACAGCCCATTCTACACTATTGTAGCGGCGAATGTGCTCAACTATGCACGGCACGCCGAAGCGGAAGATGTCGTCATAACCGCTTGCGTACTGATAGGCGATCCGGTCGCGTTGCTGCGCTGCCTCCATGGCTTCCTGCAAACTCGCCTTGGGTGAAAAATTTACATCATGCCGCTTGCTGTGTCCAAGTCCAGCAGGCGCTGCGAGCCGGATTGCCTTGAACGCGTCCTCGGCATCCCGCCTGTCCAGGGCCTCTAACACCCGAATCAGTCGATCCCGCAAGTTAGTCCCCCCAGTCTCCAGGAGCACCGCCTGGCTAAGGGGGGCAACGAGCAAGATGATCCCCAGATTCGTATTGCACGCCACTGCCGCCTGTGTCGCCTCGACGCTTCTCAGAACCCGCTCTCCTACCGAGAGCCCAGGGGCCCCTAGGATGGGTGCCGTGAGCTTGGCGCTACGTAGGAAATCATCGGCCGTCATCCCATGCCCACCGGCAAAGCGACTGACATTGCCAGGCTTTAAGGCATGGATCTCGACGCTGCAGCTCTCATAAATAGCCTGGACGACGGCCGCATGTCTTTCCATGACAAGCATCACGGTAAAACCGCCAGGCTGCCCGTAGCCGCGAGCCGGGCGCATAAATGATCCACAAGACAGCCACCAATATCCACCAAACACACTTCCTGCAAGCCCTTCCAAGCCGGGATGCCATTCACTTCAATGACGTACAACTGGCCGTGACGATCCCGCATGAGATCGACGCCGGCATAATCAACATCCACGGCGCGAGCCGCCGCTTCGGCCAAGCTTTGGAGCTCCCCTCCAATCGTGACGGCCTCGCAGCGGGCGCCTTGTGCTCGGTTGGTGATCCATCCAGAGCCGCGCCGGATCATAGCCGCCCTGGCACGGCCATTGATCACAAATACACGCCAGTCATACCAGTCGTTCTCACCCCGATCGACATAGGCTTGCAGATAGTAGACGCCGCCAAACACTTCCTCTGATGCCAAGTCTGAGGGGGAATTAAGCAACTTGACACCCGTCCCCTGCGAGCCGAACAGAGGCTTGCAGACCAACGGACAACCGCGACTCGCCTCACGCATTATGATGGCACGGGCTTGCTGTTCGGATTCACAAACCCATGTAGCTGGCGTTGGGATCCCCGCGTGCTTGAGGAGAAAGCTGGTCATTGCTTTGTCTACCGTCCACTCAATTGCACGCGCGTCGTTATAGACAGTGACACCCATATGACGCAGCATGTGCAGCACATCGAGACGCAGAATGACCTGCTCAAGGGTCCCCCCCGGGATGCCACGTACCAGTACACCTAAGGGCAGCAAATTGTCGAAGCCGGGCAGAATGATCGAAGATTGCTCACCCGTCACCTCGATGCGGCAGTCGTTAAGCGACACAAACACGGCCAGAAACCCGCGATCAGCAAATGCATCTCTTAATACACGCCCGTGCCAACCGGGATCGTCCGTGACAATAGCGATGCCCTGATGTTGCAGCGCGTCAATCATCTTGATTGCCGAAGGACGCGTCAAGCAGCTTCTCATCAAGTTGGCCCGCATGGAAACTCCGGCCACTATGGAGTTCAGTAACTGTCACCCGTGCTGGAGAAAACAGCATCGGGTCAATCTTAAAAAAGTCATAGTCGTGATCCTTAAATATTTGCGCAAAGGGCTTCCCGTAATCCCGGCAGGTACTGCTCGGCAGTGTTTCGGCAAGCTCGGCGGCCGCCGACTCCTCGCCCGTAACAAACAAGTGAACCTGCCCGCCAAAAACGATCGCATCATTGGTCCTGCCCATGGCGGTAATGAAATCCTTGGCAGGCGGGCACAATGGCGCACTGCCGGCGCCATCCACCACGTGCTCCAACGGAAAACCGAGGGCGTGGACCTTATGTAGGGCCACCTCAAGCACCCGTGCAACCACCTGCACAGTGCCAGCGAGGCTCCGGGTGGGTGTCACGATCAAAGTCAACCCGTCAGGGCGAATACCACACATCTCGACAATCTTCTCGACCACAGCCATTGGCGGCGCCGTGTCGACCTCGAGAACGAGCGATGCACTCTGGGCCCGGTCACGATACCCCAATTCGTCAAATAAGGGCTCCTTGCTGCCCATGGCACGACCCGGGCCGGATCCAAGGGCATTGAAGGCCTCCTTCCCCTTGCCGTGCGACAGACTCCAACCCGCGTACTGGCTGGCGAGGCAGGCGATAACCGGATCGCTTGCATACACATCCAGATGCCAATGCCAGTTTGTAAAGGTGTTGGCGCTGCGCAGGCTCACGTGACCAAGCCCACCCATGCAAATCTCCGCAATACGTCGCCCGGCCTCAAGGCCACCAGGCACCGTCATGCCGGCGTCCACCAACAGGCTTCCATTCTCAAGGACATCCACCTGAAGACGCAGTGATTGCGCGTCGTCAATGAGCGCTTCGACTAAGGGCTCTGCCAGTACGTTGACACTCGGTCGTGCCTGCGCATGTTCACTGCCATTCATTACCAACGCTTAAGCTTCTTGATTGGCGTACCATTTGATTCCTAGGCCACTTCTGCACGGCCCATGAGGGTCTGCTCAAACTGCAGAAGACGGTGCTGCACCGCTTGCCGTGCATGCCGAGCGCTCCTCCCACCGGCATGCACCGTGCATATCGGATCGCCGTATGGGATAAGCGTGCCATCTGCAGGGCGATCGCTTACCCAAGCCGGCCAGCCACCTCGCATCGAGATGGAAAGCGGCCTATCGGCATATAAGACGGCGTGGGCATTCACCGCACGCGGCGGGCGCCCGGGCAAGCGCACGAGGCGACCTTCACAGGCCTCGAGGTGAGCATGGAACAAGACGCCGTGCTGTTCATGGAGTTCAAATGTGGCGGGTGGCCGAGGATTGAGCTCCAAAACCCAAAAGGCATTGTCCTGCACGATGAAGTCGAGCCCACATAAACCCCGTAAATCGACCGCCCGCACCAGTTCGGCAACGGACTCTTCGATGGCGCGTTTTATCCGCGGCTCAAGCTCTGCTGCGCTGACGGCCCCACCATACAGGAAGGGTGTCTCGGGAACGTTTGCCGCGTGCCATTGCGTATTGTATCCGAGCACGGTAGCCACCTTACCATTCGCTAAAAAGACCAATGAACAGGGACGCCCCTCGAGGCGGCGCTGATAGTAATGCCGCTCGTCAGCAATATCCGCACGATCAACGGGGAGTAGCCGGATATGACCCCCGCCTGCCGCACCCGTCCGCTTGATAAGCCAGCGGGTCTTGGCCCTGGGTAGCTTGACCGTGGTTTCCGGATAAGGAATGCCGAGCCGCTCAAGCAGACAAAAGAATGACACCGGGTCCTTGACCTGGCGGATCACCTCCGGCCGAGTCCCAACAACGCGAAACTTCCTACCGAGGCGCGCTAAGAGATCCGGACAGTGCTCAAAGCCGCTGCCATAGACGAGGCGCGTATCCCTGCCCCGGGGATAAAGACGCAGGGCAGCACTTATGAGCCGCTCCGTATCGAATCCTTTCCTGCACGTCCCGATGACCTCAGACGCCAAGCTCGCTCGGCGCGTATCCGTATCCCCGAAGACATCCAGTACGTAGGCACCATACCCTGCGCGCTTTGCGGAGTTGGCCAGCGCCTGGCCAGACAACGCTGCAATTAAAACCTTAGGCTTCCCGCGCATACTCGCGCGCCACCTTAAAGGCATCCTGGAAATCTAGATACAAGGGCTTGCTCGTCTCGATCATCATCTGGCACAGCTTGGAGTGGACCTTGTATTTAACATTGCCGATTGCAAGCGCCCCAATGCCCACCGCCTTGGACGGAGTTACTTCCAATATCTTACCCATGTCATTCACATCCACACCTTCAATGCCGAGCGGCGGTACGGCGTTGCAGTCAGCAGCGACGATGAGCGCCTTGGAGTCTTTCAGGTCACTAGCTTTCACCACTCGCACACCCGCCTTAGCCGTGTTGATAATCACATGAGCCTGATTCAACATATGCGCCGCGCGGAACGGCAGTACCAGCGCGTCGTCTATCCGGCTGTCCGCACCGTCCATGTGAACACCATAACGCTTGTTGAAGGGTTCGGCGATTGCCCGGACGTGCTCGGCGTTACGGCGACTGCCGAGAAACACATTGGCACCACATTCCGCCGCGATCACACCTGCACAGAGCCCGACCGGGCCCGTGCCACCAAAAACATACATATTGAGCCCCTCTAACGACACACCTTTTTTCTTATCCACCCAGGACTCAACACACGCGATCACTGCAGCGGCCGTCGTAAATGCGCCGCTGGGATCAGCGAAAACCGAGACTTCGAAGGGCGGGACCATGGCCCCTTTAGCGGCCTCCAGCATATCGACCGCCAGACCAAACTCTCGGCCGCCTATGAATATCCCTGTTCGCTTTACACCTTTGGGTCCACGGGAAAAAATCGTGTCCTGCACCAAACCCGGTATCTCGTCCAGGGTGACACCACTGTAGGGAATGACATCGTTGTAGCCGGCCTCGTAGGCCATGTTGACATCGAAAGGACTTACGTTTCGGGTTGGATTGAACATATGCAATAGAAAGGGGTCTTTCATGATTGAGTCCGATACTCCTTATATTGCCTTAGGTAGACGTTGCCGAACTGGATAGCGGACGGCCATGAACTGCGATGTCAGCGCCTTTGTTGCGTGCCTTGCATACCATGAAAGAAAGTGGGCTATCTGGGTTGCAACGCGCACGTAAGTCGCGTAATACCTGATAGGCTCGCGTTTCATGGTCAAACACCGCGAACCCGGTTGGCCCCCAGGAACTCTGGCCCACCCCTAGTACTCCCTGCGCCTTTAGCCTCGCGATCACATCCCTCGCCAAGGGACTACTAAAACGCCCGCCTTGCCACACTGCGAAATGGTCGCCGATCATCTCCTGGATCTCAGTGATCGCATATCCGAACCCGCAGTAATCGGCCTCGACCAATGCAGGCAACACCTGTAGCAGGACCAGTCGACAAATATGCGACACCTTGCTCGGCGCCATTTTGGGTAATTGCTCAAACGCGATATGCTCCTCTAAGCCATCAATGCCCCGCCGTTCCCGATCAAATATAAGGAGTACGCGCCAAGCCTCCGGAAAGGCAATATGACTGATCACCGGCGGCACCAGCGTGCCAGCGCCTCTTCCACCGTCCACCAGAAATCCACCCAGATCGAATGCGCCGATGCCAAGACCCGAACGGGTCCCTCGCTCGACCCGGTTGGCGATCTCCAAGAGGCGGACATTAACCTCAAATAAACGGGCAATGGCCACGCCCACAGCAAGCGACAGCTGAGTCCCTGAGCCTAGCCCCACGTGTTCCGGGATGGCTTCCTCAAGTTCGATTTGGACATCGCGTCCCACGTTAAAGGACTTCAGAAAGGTCCTTGCACAGGCAAGCGCGCGTTTACTGGATGGCCCGCGGGCTGCAGATTTACCGTCCGAAGTGTCCCTGATGGTAAGCCGCGTACAGGGCTGGGATAAGCACAAGCCTAAACTGCCGAAACGCCGTCCCAGCTCGCCATTCATATCCATAAACCCCATGTGCAGGCGAGCCGGCGCTGTAACGCTGACACTCGGGCCCCTTGCCCCCATGTTCTGTTGTCGCTCTTCTTTCACACGCAAATAGCCTAAGCCTATATCCTTCACCTACCGCTTAGTCTCACGGCGCGCAAGGCCCTATACTATATCGCATGCGACACAATCGATGCACTGGCTAGGCAGATCATCAAAGATAACCCCAAGCCTGTAGATCGATTCGGTGATGATTGAGGCAAATCGCAGCGCCATCTCCCTGAAATTCTCAGTCTGGCGACCTATGCAGACAATTTCTGGTCGAAAATGTAGCGAAATTGACGGCTGCAACGGGAAGTGGTACAAAAACGAGTGGCGTGGTAGAAAAGTAGGCGTTGGCTTTTCCCTATCCCCCTCAATCCCTTCATGTTCGTTTACAGTGCGGCGGAGACAGTTCATGGTAGAGACGATGAGTCTAGTTGCCGGTCGCTCTAGCAAGCAGGGCACCGCCTTATGCGCCGGCAAGCTGGAGGACGAATATCGTGAAGTAACGTCCACTCTGGAGATGAACGTCGATGACATGGCCCGTCTCGGTTTGAAAGATGGCGATCCGGTGCGGCTAAGTACTGACGCGGGCGAAGCAGTGGTGCGCTGCATTGGTCGCAAAGCAGAGGACTTGCCCTTAGGCGTCTTGTTTATGGCCTACGGGCCGCCGTCAAGTCAGTTGATGGACAGCGATACGGCGGGTACCGGCATGCCGATCTCAAAAAACTTTGAGGTCTTAGTTGAACCTGTAAAGGGTTAACTAACCTGCGAGGAAACAAGATGAGCGAAAATATCCGTACCGTGGAAAATGCCACATGCACCTTTTGCGGCTGCGTCTGCGACGACATGATCCTGACCGTCGACCTGGACGAGAAGCGCATTACTCGGGCCAAAAACGCGTGTGTCTTGGGACGCGCCTGGTTCGCCGGGCACAAACATGAAGAACGCCCGTTCGCCCTCATCGACGGTAAAGAAGCGACGACCGCCGAAGGTGTCGAAGAGGCTGCACAGATCCTGGCCAAGGCCCGTTTTCCGATTACCTATGGACTCAGTGATACGACCTGCGAGGCGCAGCGCCAAGCGGTCGCGATCGCCGATCTGATCGGTGCCAGCATCGATACAACAACGTCCGTATGTCATGGTCCATCGGGGATTGCCTTTGAGGGCATTGGCGAAAGCACCATGACCCTCGGCGAAGTTAAGAATCGTGCTGACTTAGTTATCTTTTGGGGCGGTAATCCAGCCGCATCACATCCCCGTCTCTTTACCCGCTACGCAGTAACGCCTAAAGGAATGTATGTGCCCAATGGTAAGAAGGATCGCACGGTCGTTTTAGTTGACGTCCGCCGCACACAGAGCGTGCCAGTCGCGAACATCTTTATTCAAATTAAGCCCCGCAGCGATTTCGAAGTGCTTTGGGCACTTAGAGCCTTGGTTAAGGGCCGCCGGATCGACCCGATTATCGAGGAGAGAACCGGAGTCTCATTAGCTACTTTAGAAGACTTGGTCGACCGTATGAAGAATTGCCAGTATGGTGTCCTCCTATTCGGCATGGGATTGACCATGACCCGTGGCCGGCACTTCAACTCCGGGGCCCTGTTAGCGCTGGCAACCGATCTGAACGATTACACACATTTTGTGGCCAAACCCGTTCGTGGGCACGGCAATGTGACTGGCGCGGATAATGTCCTTTCCTGGCAAACCGGATTTCCCTTCGCCGTTAACTTTAGTCGCGGATATCCCCGCTTCAATCCGGGTGAGTTTACAACGGTCGATCTCCTATCACGCGCTGAAGCCGATGCCGCCTTAATTATCGCAGCTGATCCGGCGGCGAACTTCCCTAAAGCCGCCGTTGAACACCTTCGAAAGATCCCCGTGATCCTACTCGATCCCAAACCCACCGACACCAGCCAACTTGCCCGTGTGGCCTTTACAACAGCCACCTATGGCATCAATACAGCAGGGACCGTGTACCGTATGGACGACGTGCCCATCACGTTGCGCCCGGCGTTCGAATCACCTTATCCCAGTGATGAAGAGGTGTTGACTGCGATCAAGAAGCGTCTGCATGAGTTGACGTTGGCCAGGGGTGGCGCGTACGGGGCGGGCGCAACGCAACACGTCGCGGCGCCAGTGTCTTCCAGCTAATCAAACCTAAGTTTCAGCCTTCTATGCTCCGCATCGTCAATGGTAGAGTCTACGACCCTGCCAACAACGTGGATGGGGAAGTACGCGATATCTGCATACAAGATGGCAAGATTGTAGAAAGCGTACCGCCGGATGCAAAACGCATCGACGCCCAGGGTATGGTCGTGATGCCCGGTGGTGTCGACATTCATTGCCACATCGCTGGTCCCAAAGTTAATCTGGCGCGCAAACTGCAGCCCGAAGATCATCGCCACGATGTCCATCCCGGTACACCGTTCACACGTTCCGGTACGGGTGGGGTGGTCCCTTCAACCTTTACAACAGGCTATCGCTATACAGCTTTGGGCTATACCACCGCAATGGAGGCGGCTGTGCCACCCATTGGGGCCCGCCATGCCTTGGAAGAACTCCACGATACACCAGTGATCGATAAGGGGTTTTACGTCCTGCTTGGTAACAACGTCTTTCTTTACCAACTGCTTAAAGAAGGGCGAATGGACCAGTTTCGCCAGGCTGTCGCGTGGTGGCTAAACGTTACCAAGGCCTACGCCGCAAAGCTCGTCAACCCCGGCGGAGATGAACTCTGGAAAGGACGGCGCAATGCAAATATTACTAGGCTCGATGAAAAAATTGATCACTTTGACATTACCCCACGCCAAGTAATCAAGGCGTTCATAGAAGTCGTTAGTGAAATCGGTCTGCCTCATCCGCCCCATATCCACTGCAATAACTTGGGTCAAAGCGGTAACTACAAGACCACACTTGAGACGATGCGCACAGCAGGAGACAAACGCGCCCATATCGCCCACATTCAGTTTCACAGCTATGGCGGTGAGCCGGGGAAGAATCCTACCTCAAAAGCTCCTGAGATCGCTGAATACATCAATGCGCACCCAAATATCAGTGCCGATGTGGGGCAAGTGATGTTCGGTAAAGCCACAATCATGACTGGTGATGCACCGATGGCCTGGTTGCTGCGTCAAATTACCGGGAATAAATGGGTAAACGCTGATACTGAACACGAGAGCGGCTGCGGCATTATCCCCTTCGCCTACCAAGAACATATTTATACCCACGCCCTACAATGGGCAATCGGGTTGGAGTTGTTTCTCCTATCGCAGGACCCCTGGCGTTTGGTACTCTCAACTGATCATCCAAACGGTGGTTCGTTTATGAATTATCCCCGTCTGATCCGGTTACTCATGGATCGCACATTCCGCAATGAGCAGATTGGCTTGGTGAATCAAAAAGCAATTCGTAAAACCGTGCTGTTGGATGATCTTGACCGTGAATATTCCTTACAAGAGATTGCGATTGTCACGCGGGCCGGTCCAGCAAAGCTATTAGGGCTGCGTAACAAAGGTCAATTGGGTGTTGCGGCTGACGCCGACGTTACAATTTATGAGGAGCATGACGACAAGGAACAGATGTTTAGTGCGCCGCGCTATGTCATCAAAGACGGACAGTTAATCATCGAAGATCATGAATTCCGCTCTGACCATGAAGGCCGTCTACTCCATGTTGCTCCTGAGTACGATCCTGAGATCGAACAAGCGATTCGGCCTTTCTTCGAGGATTACTACACAATTGAATTTAACAACTATGCAGTTAACGATAGCTACTTACATCGCCATGAAACGATATCAACGACAACATAGATAAAAAATTCATAAACACTGGGATTTCGTAAGCAACCGGTTTTGTTCAAACTACATTAGCACCATTTTACAATAGCCTGCCGCAAAAGATGGCTAGGGTTTTGGCAAAATAAAGAAAAATAATGCGCATCCAAGCCACCGAAATCATTGATACCTTTGCCGAGGCCTTCGAGATGTGGGCCGCGAGAATCATCATCACCGCGGAAACCCATCAATGGGCAACTGCAGCGGCACAATCCATGACCGGCTTCGCTACTTCGGTCATTGGATGCAAATGCGAAGCAGGGATTGAGCGCGACCTCACCGCTGATGAAACGCCTGATCGGCGCCCCGGCATTAGTGTTCTGCTGTTCGCCACTTCCAGTGAAGGCATAGGTAAACGCCTTGTCGAGCGCGTCGGCCAAAGTATCATGACCTGCCCTACAACAGCCTGCTTTAACGGGCTCACCAGCGAGAGTGATGTGGTCGTCGGCGGACAACTTCGCTACTTTGGCGACGGCTATCAGATCAGCAAACAGTTGGACGGGCGTCGTTTCTGGCGGATCCCGGTAATGGATGGTGAGTTCTTAGTTGAAGATCGCTTCGGCGTTCAGCCTGCTGTTGGTGGCGGTAATATCTTAATATTAGGGAAAGATATGCAGACAACCCTGCGTGCCGCCAAGGCAGCCACAAAAGCCATGAGGGAGGTGCCTGGTGTTATTCTGCCGTTCCCAGACGGTGTTGTCCGCAGTGGCAGCAAGCCCGGGTCCAGATACAAGGCCCTATTTGCTTCAACCAATGATCCGTACTGTCCCACGCTGCGTGCCATCGCCCCAGAAACAAAGGTGAACGCCGACGTAAACAGTGTACTGGAAATCGTCCTGGATGGCCTCGATCTTAACGCCGTTGAGGTTGCCATGCGCCATGGCATTTATGCCGCCGCCAGACGCGGCATCAAGCAAATTTCCGCAGGCAATTACGGTGGCGATTTGGGTCAATATCAAATCCGCCTGTACGATCTCATCAAGGATCAATGAGTGATGAACCTCTCATCTATCAAGATTATATCCGTAGGCTGTAGAGCCAGCTTTGATGTTACATCAGCGTTGCCCAGATGAGCCTTAAACTATCATTACATACTGTTCCCGAAGTACCGCTAGAAGCTGAGTCCATCACACCCGACCGGCTCGCTGACCTAAGCGAGGCGGACATCGCAGCACTACCCGTTCACCATGGAAATCAACAATCTTCCATTGGAGATTTCTTCTCCGTCTCAGGAAACGGTAATAGCGAAATACAAATTGAAGGCGACTTAACCCGCGTCAAGCTTATTGGAGTTGGCATGACATATGGGCGCATCATAATTGAGGGTAATGTCGGCTTACATGTAGGTGCCGCCATGTCAGGTGGCGAAATAATTGTTAAAGGCGACGCTGGGGATTGGGTCGGTCCTGAAATGTCAGGCGGTCGAATTGTTGTAAAGGGCAATGCCGGCCATCTCGTTGGAAGTGTATACCGTGGCGGGCGCATCGGCATGCGGGGTGGTGAAATTATCATCCACGGTAACGCGGGCAATGAAGTAGGTAATGGAATGCGTAGCGGCCTAATCGCAATCGGTGGCGATTGCGGCGACTTCACCGGTGTTAACATGCTAGCAGGGACAATTATTGTCGTCGGGAAACTTGGATGGCGGTGCGGTGCCGGCATGAAGCGCGGCGCGATCGTCTCAATGCACGATGCCGAGCTGCTCCCCACTTTTAGTTATGCGTGCACGTACCAGCCGGCTTTTTTGCGCCTTTATCTACTCCACTTGAACGAACTCGGCTTGCCGATTAGCGACGCCCATATGAATGGTCAATACCGGCGCTTCAGTGGTGATGCCGTAGAACTGAACCGTGGAGAAGCGTTGCTACTTAAATCTTAGGGGAATAAAGCAACCGAGACAGGAAATGGCACCAAAGCCTTAAGGATGGCTAGAACCGGACTCCACAGTCCGGTAATTTGAGATCTCTGCGTATAGCACAAATACTTATTCGAGACGTGCCTGAGTTAGGAGAACTCTATGACGACCATCATAACTGATAACTGTATTGATTGCCGCTTCACGGACTGCGTAGAAGTGTGCCCAGTCGCCTGTTTTCATGGTGATGACAAGCAGCTCTACATTGATCCAGAAGTGTGCATCGACTGCAGCGCCTGCATTCCGGAATGTCCCGTAGAAGCAATCTACGAAGACGATGACATTCCTGAGGACAAGTTGCATTGGATTGAGATAAATGCCGAACGGGCACCGCAGCTTCCAGTGGTGGACTCACAAGTAGATCCGTTGCCCACAGCAGAAGCAAAAAAAGCCGAGCTTGGCTTCTGAGTAGATTGCTGAGCCTCGCGTTCCACCACAGACGGCGAGGATTCAAGGAACGGTTGCGCCTGGTATTTACGCCATTGTGGTCAACCGCTCTTTGCTCTCATCAAGGCGCCTCTCGAACAAGGGATTCGGATTGCGTTATTATCTTTAGTCGTACACGTTACTCACTTTCAGGGTTCGATATTTGGCTTCGTAGTACAAGCTAAGTCAAGGGAGCGATACGACTAGCTCACTCGACATTCACCAAGCGAGACCATGTAAATTAATTCGTTATTAGAAAACAACTGTAGGAGGAATCTAGTCATATGAGCAAGCTCGGGACAGAGCAAAACCCCTTGAAGGTAGCCGTCGTAGGCAGTGGGCCGAGCGGCTTTTACGCTACCGAGTCGCTTCTCAAATCTGAGCACAATGTTCTGATTGATATGCTTGAGCGGCTCCCTGCCCCGTATGGGCTTGTGCGAAACGGCGTTGCTCCAGATCATCCGAAACTTAAGCAAGTAATCTTGGTGTATGAAAAGATTGCCGAAGCTCCCGAGTTTAACTTTTTGGGGAACGTCTTGGTTGGCCGTGATGTAAGTGTTGAAGAGCTTAAAGATACCCACCATGCGATCATTTTCGCGTGCGGTGCAGAGACAGACCGCACGCTCGGTATACCGGGTGAAGACTTGCCGGGCAGTCACACCGCAACTGAGTTCGTAGGGTGGTACAACGGGCATCCTGATTATCACGACCGTGTCTTTGATCTGTCTAACGAAGTAGCTGTCATCATAGGCCAAGGCAACGTGGCGACCGACGTATGTCGGCTGCTTGCTAAGACTGTCGACGAATTAAAGCACACCGACATCACTGAGCACGCGCTCACGGCGCTTGCCAACAGCAAAATCCGCGAGATCCACATTATCGGCCGCCGTGGACCCGCCCAGGCCAAGTTCACGCCCGCGGAACTCCGGGAGCTTGGCGATATGGCCAGTTGCGACGCGATCGTTAGGCCAAGCGACCTGGAACTGAATCCTGAAAGCCTGACTGAACTCGCCGATAAGACTAATCGAATAAACGCAAAGAACATCAAGATCTTTCAGGAATATTCAGACCAAGCAGCGCCGACAAAGCACCGTAGATGCTATTTTCACTTCCTGAAAAGTCCTGTCGAACTGGCAGGAAACGGGCGCCTAGAGCGTGTCGTACTCGAGAAGAACCAGCTCACAGGTGAACCATTCCAACAGGCCGCCCAGGGAACAGGTGAGCGCGAAGAGCTGGCATGTGGCTTACTTTTCCGCAGTATTGGCTACCACGGTATCCCAATTCCCGGGGCCCCTTTCAATGAGCGACGCGGCGTTTTTCCAAATCGAGATGGGCGGCTCCTTGACAGCAATCAGTCCGTGATACCGGCCCTTTATGCCACCGGTTGGATTAAACGGGGTCCCACCGGGATAATCGGGACGAATCGCGCAGACAGTGTTGCAACGGTAAAGGCGCTGCTGGAGGACCTTGGCAAACTTTCTGACGATACAAAACCTGGCGCCGATGGGCTCTACCCCCTGCTAACCGAACGGGGTATTCGGGTAATCAGTTTTGCAAACTGGCGTGAAATCGATGCGGTGGAAGTTGAGCGAGGTAAGCCCAAGGGCAAACCTCGCGAAAAGTTTACAACTGTGAAAGACATGCTGGAGGTCCTCAACTAGGAATCACCCAGCCGAATGCCCGCTGCCGATTTCTAAGCCAATGCCCACGGCACCCCGGGGCAGCTCCACGGCTCTGTGCGCCACCGGTTCCTACTGCCAATCGCTTGGTCCCTGATAATCCTGGCGCTGCGCCCTGTGTCAGCGTTGACAGAACAGCTTAGCTCAAGACACCAACAGCATGTGCTCTAAAACGGCTGAGTCGTATCAATTTCTAGCATGCATTACGCCATTATCGTATCTAGGGGTTACACTATGCAGGACATCGGACCTAAGCCGTCGGGATCGCAGAAGAGAAAAGAAAAACTATGCAAGCGCCAAATTCTCACCGCCTATCAACATCAACGTTTACTAACGTATCCTGCCCGTTTTGCAGTCTACTCTGCGACGATCTCATCATAAAAAATAGTGGCGGGCAGTTGCATGTAGAAAGAAATGGCTGCACCAAAGCGATCGCAGGTTTCGAGCGTTCGGTAATCAAAACGTCCCCTCGCATCCAGGGTAGAGAGGCCTCCCTAAAAGAAGCCGTCGACTGCACCGCGAGGATGCTTCGTGCCGCAAAGCAGCCCCTCTTCAGTGGCCTAGGCACGGATGTAGCTGGTATGCGTGCTGTCTTGCCTCTAGCTGAACGCACAGGCGCCATCTTGGACCACATGCACGGTGATGCCGAAACACCTCATGTGCTGGCCCTGCAAGACGGCGGCTGGATGAGCACAACGCTCACTGAGATCAGAAATCGCGCTGATCTTATTATCTTTGCAGGCACTGATGTCGTTAGCGATTTCCCACGCTTTTTCGAACGGATCGTGTGGAACTCGCATGGCCTGTTCGATCTTAAGCCAGAACAACGTGACATTATTTACATAGGACGTCGTTTAAACACAGCACCAGGACGGAGTCCTAAAGGCCGCAAGCCGCTCCACATTGAGTGCGATCAGCGTCGATTACTGGAAATCGTATCAGTACTCCGTACGCTACTTAGAGGCGGTGCCATCCAGGTTCGCAGTGTCGCCGGAGTATCGATCTCGGTACTACAGACCCTTATCGAGCGGATGCAGAAAGCCCGTTATGGCGTCTTGGTATGGGCGCCAGCTGCACTTGATTTTCCGCACACTGATCTTGCGATACAAGTGTTCTATGAGCTCGTAAAAGATCTCAACAAGACGACCCGCTTCTCTGGCTTCTCTCTGGGCGGGAATGACGGAGGCATAACAGCAACCAATGTCTGCACGTGGCAAACCGGCTATCCGCTTCGTACCGGCTTCTCACGAGGCTATCCTAAATACGATGCATGGCGCTATTCAACGAAATCCTTGCTGGAACATGGCACTATTGACACATTAGTCTGGATTTCATCCCTTAGCACACAGCCTCCCCCAGTGGGATCGGAAACGCCGACTATTGTGCTTGGCGTGCCCCAGTTCAAGTTTAGTGAAGAACCTGATGTATTTATCCCAGTAGGCACACCTGGTGTGGATCATAACGGGCAGTTGTTTCGATGCGATAATGTTGTCGCATTGCCGATGCGCACGCTTAGACAGTCTCCGTTGCCTAGCGTCGCCTCCGTAATTACTGCAATTCACGAACTTTTATAACAGTGCACGCAGCCGCAGAATGCTAATTCGTCTAAACGGTGGAAAAGTCTACGACCCCGCCAATAATATAAACGGCGAGGTCCGTGATATCTTTATTTTCGATGGAAAGATTATCGGCACGCCGCTGGAAGACACTCGCATCGATAAGACTTATGACATACGGGATCGTATTGTGATGGCGGGCGCTATTGACATCCATACACATATAGGTGGTGGCAAAATCAATATCGCACGTATGATGATGCCGGAAGACCACGAAGCTGATCCAGTATCACGCACAAAACTCACCCGTGCGGGGTGTGGACATGCTGCGCCTTCAACATTGACGACCGGATACCGTTACGCCCTGTTGGGTTATACCGCTTGTTTTGAGCCTGCAATGTTACCTATCAACGCACGTCAAGCGCATTTGGAAATGGGCGACACACCAATTGTCGACAAGGGTGCATACGCACTACTTGGAAATGACGATTTCCTGCTCAGATTGCTAGCAGAAAATAAGGAGCAGCAGTCTATCAATGACTACGTCGCCTGGATTATCGATGTAACGCAATCTATGGCTATAAAAGTCGTTAATCCAGGCGGAATTAGTGCCTTTAAGTTTAACCAACGAAACTTAGACTTGGATGAACCACATCCCTATTACCGCACTACGCCACGCCAAGTGTTGCAGCGATTGGCACGAGCAACATATGAGCTTGGGGTGCCCCATCCGTTACATGTGCACGGCTGCAATCTTGGCGTCCCAGGAAATGTGAATACGACCCTAAACACAATTAACGGTATGGAAGGTTTACCTATCCATCTCACGCACATACAGTTTCACAGTTATGATACTGAAGGTGATCGCAAATTCTCATCCGCGGCACCACGCATTGCCGAAGCAGTTAATCGTAGTAGTAGCGTTTCTATCGATGTAGGCCAGGTCATGTTTGGCCAAACGGTGACAGCGTCTGGCGATACCATGTCCCAATATAGAAATTATCCCTTAGCCAGTCCAAAGAAATGGGTATGTATGGATATTGAATGCGAAGCGGGATGTGGGGTGGTGCCGTTTCACTATCGCGAACGAAATTTTGTTAATGCATTACAATGGGCAATTGGACTTGAAATCTTTCTGCTTGTCGGTGACCCATGGCGGGTATTTCTAACTACTGATCATCCAAACGGCGCACCTTTCACAACGTATCCGCACCTGATTCGTCTACTCATGGATCGGAGTTTTCGTCACGATATGCTTTCACATATTCATAAGGATGCCGCTGCAATAAGCCATCTCGGTAGTATCGACCGTGAGTATTCCCTTTATGAGATCGCTATCATGACCCGCGCCGGGCCAGCTCATAGTCTAGGGCTGAAGGATCGCGGGCATCTCGCTCCTGGCGCTGCCGCAGACATCACAGTCTATAAGGAAGACGCAAACAAGGAAAAAATGTTTGCTAAACCGGAGTACGTATTTAAAGACGGTGAGCTAGTTGTACACAAGGGTAAAATTGTAATGGTCCCGCAAGGTGCAACACATTGTGTTAAACCCGACTACGACAAGGGCATCGAACGTCCACTTAAGCAATATTTTGATCGCTATCATACAGTCGCGTTCGAGAACTTTAAATTAGATCCTGAGGAGATTCTTGAGATTGGGGGTGGTCACCTTTCCATCCAACCGTGCCACACGGGTGGGTAAGGATGAAGATTAACGGTGTAATGATCGATGATGCCTTTGCCGAAGCTTTTCCAATGCAGGCAACAGGCATCATTATCACTGCCATCGATTTGCATTGGGCATATCGTGCGGCGAATTCCATCATCGGATTTGCTTCGTCTGTCATAGCCTGCGGCTGCGAAGCAGACATCGAGCGTGAGTTAAAGCCAACTGAGACACCGGATGGCCGACCTGGACTTTCGGTTTTGATCTTTGCCATGTCGGTCAAGCAACTAAGAGAACAAGTTCAACGGCGCGTGGGGCAATCTGTCATGACAACTGCCACAACTGCCTGCTTTGCTGGCATTGACAGCGAGGTGACGGTGCCATTAGGCAAGAGCCTACGTTTCTTTGGAGATGGACATCAGATAGCCAAAACAGTAAATGGTAGACGCTATTGGCGAATACCGGTGATGCATGGCGAGTTTATATGTGAAGAGATGACCGGGGTGGTCCCGGCCATTGGTGGTGGCAACTTTATGGTGCTTGCAAAGACGGCCCGCCACGCCCTGGCCGCCTGTGAGAAATCAGTCAAGGCAATTCGCAAGGTGCCTAAAGCGGTTACTGCCTTCCCAGGCGGAATCGTTGGTGCCGGGTCGAAAATGGGTTCGAAGTACAAGTTCTTAACGGCTTCGACCAACGAGGCTTTCTGTCCGACTATCAAGGGTCAAGTGAATAGCCAACTTACGGAGGACATTGGTTCTGTTCTGGAGATTGTCATTGATGGGCTCGATGAAGAGGCGATCCGCGCGGCGACGCGAGCCGGGGTTCTCGCCGCTTGCTCACTCGGGCGAAAAAACGGAATTTATCGGATCAGTGCCGGAAACTACGGCGGCAAACTTGGCCCATATCACTTCCACCTAAGAGACATTTTAGCATGAACGCGCTTACGTTCACGCTGCTGACGCGGCCTGTTCATAATGTGGACATGTCGCCTCTTATACCCGATCAATTAACTGGTAAGGCCATTTCCAAGATCAAGGCGATGAAACTCCATTGCGGTAATCGATCGGTTGCTGTTGACCGCCTTTTCAAGGTGTCAGGGATTGATAGAGAGAATATTTGCTTTCTTAAGAGCAGAGAGCAGGTGAATTACATCGGGCGCACAATGAGCCGCGGCAACATCAAGATCAAGGGGACAGCGGGCGATTTCCTGGGTCAGAAAATGACTGGAGGCAGAATCGTCGTATACGGAAACGCAGGTAACTGGACAGGCAGTGGAATGACGGGTGGAGAAATCGAAATAAACGGAAATAGTGGTAATTTCCTTGGCGCAGCTCGACCGGGTGACCAATACGGTATGTCGAACGGCACCATATGTATTGCTGGCAACGCCGGTGATCGCGTTGGGGATCGAATGCGCCGTGGAATCATTGTGATTCGGGGCGACGTAGGTGATTACTGCGGCGCTCGATTACTTGCCGGAACAATTCTTGTATTGGGTAGAGTGGGCCAGTTTACCGGCTATGGCATGAAGCGTGGCACCATCGTACTCGCACAACGCCCTAAACGTCTTGTAGCAACATTTACCAGTTGCGGGCAGCTGAAGATGGAATTCTTACGACTCTTATTTCGACAACTGGCCAGACGAGGACGACAATATAAAGTGTTCAAAGAATTCGGCCCCGAGGTGCATCGTTTCGCTGGCGATCTCTCCTGGTGTGGGAAAGGCGAGATACTTATTTTGGAATAATAACATAGGTAATCTATTTAATGCAGATTCTATAATGGCAAAAAAGCGACGGAACAAGCAGCGAGGCCAGGCTCGCGGGCGGGCTGTTGATCCTCGCGCGCTTGCCGAGGTGTGCGCGTTACTGGCAGACGCACCAAGGCGACGCGAGCTCCTTATTGAATTTCTGCACCTCATCCAGGATCACTATCATCATATCACCGCAGCGCATCTAGTCGCCCTAGCAGATGAGTTGAAGCTCTCTACGACGGAGGTGTACGAGGTTGCAACGTTCTATCACCACTTTGACGTCATCAAAGAGGGTGAACCGATCCCGCCAATGCTTACCGTGCGGGTT
The DNA here is from genome assembly GCA_027296625.1 of Gammaproteobacteria bacterium. Classification (NCBI taxonomy): domain Bacteria; kingdom Pseudomonadati; phylum Pseudomonadota; class Gammaproteobacteria; species Gammaproteobacteria bacterium. The sequence goes on from JAPUIX010000068.1 coordinate 25,838, forward strand.
TGTAACTCCATTACCTGCGAGATGTTTGGTGCAAATACGCTAATACGGGACTTAAATGAACTATTCGGTAAGCACATCCGCGTGCAGCCCGTGCCCTGTGTCGGACGGTGCCATGGAGCGCCTGTCGCGGTGATCGGTAAAAACCCAATCGAACAAGCAACGCTGAAAACAGTCAAGTCGGCGGTAGATGCAAACAATACAGAACCGATACCGCCACCCTATATCAACTATGACCAGTACCGCAACGAAGGTGGTTATAAGACGCTGGCTGCCTGTATCAACGGGGAGCGAGATGTGGATCAAGTCATTACAACAATGGAAGACGCAAATCTGCGCGGACTGGGTGGCGCGGGTTTCCCGGCGGGACAGAAATGGCGAATCTTGCGCGACCAGCCAAAACCCTGTTTGATGGCTGTGAACATCGATGAAGGCGAACCGGGGACTTTTAAGGATCGTTTTTATCTTGAGCACGACCCGCACCGTTTCTTGGAAGGCATGTTGATATCAGGTTGGGCAACGGAATGCCAGGAAATCTATATTTACCTGCGTGACGAATATGCTGGGTGCCAAGTAACACTCAGCCAAGAGTTAGCCGCCCTTCGGCGGGATCCGCCCTGTTCGATTCCGCCGATTCACCTCAGACGGGGCGCCGGCGCATATATCTGCGGTGAAGAATCGGCGATGATCGAATCCATCGAAGGTAAACGCGGTATGCCACGGCTTAGACCACCGTATGTTGCGCAAGTTGGGCTATTTGGACGCCCTACCCTCGAACATAATATGGAAACGCAATACTGGGTACGCGATATTCTTGAAAAGGGACCAAAATGGTTTACGGCCCAAGGTCGCAATGGCCGTAAAGGTTTACGCTCATTCTCCGTTAGCGGCCGCATACAAAAACCCGGCGTACATTTGGCGCCGGCCGGAATCACGATGCGTGAATTGATCGGTGAGTACTGCGGCGGGATGTTACCCGACCATGAATTCTATGGCTATTTCCCTGGTGGTGCCTCAGGCGGCATCCTGCCGGCGTCCCTTGGCGATGTGCCACTCGACTTTGATACCTTGGCGCCTTACGGCGCCTTTATCGGCTCTGCCGCGATCATTGTCTTGTCGAATCACGACAGCGCGCGGGAAATGGCGCTGAACGCCATGCGATTTTTTGAAGACGAATCCTGCGGCCAGTGCACCCCTTGTCGCGTCGGCACTGCCAAGGCTGTCAAACTGATGGAAAACGATGACTGGGATACCTCATTGCTCGAAGAGTTAGCCGTTGCCATGGAAGATGCATCCATATGCGGGCTCGGACAGGCTGCGCCCAATCCATTGCGCTGTGCGATAAAATACTTTCCCGAGGAGTTTCGTTCACATGGCGGCAATTCCTGAAGACGTATCGTCCGAGGAACGATTGAGATTCACGCTGAATGGTCGTGAGATCGAAGCCCTGTCTCACGAAACCATCCTACAAGTGGCTCAGCGCGTAGGTATTGATATTCCGTATCTTTGTTACCAGGAAGGTTATCGACCGGATGGTAACTGCCGAGCGTGCATGGTTGAGATCAAGGGTGAACGTATCTTAGCACCCGCCTGTGTTCGCAAAGCCACGAAGGGGATGGAGGTCAATAGCGACAACGAGCGTGCCTTGCATTCCCAAAGAATGGTCTTGGAACTCTTGCTATCTGACATGCCGGATCAGGGCATCTCGCCGTATACCCCAAACTCTGAACTGGATCACTGGATAAAGCAATTGGGGGTGGGTAGGCCTCGCTTTCCACAACGCGAACAACCGCACGATGACCTCTCGAATCCAGGCATTGCAGTCAATCTCGATGCTTGCATCCAGTGCACTCGTTGTGTGCGCGCATGCCGCGAAGAACAGGTTAACGATGTCATTGGTTACGCCTTTCGAGGGCCGCATTCGAAGATCGTTTTTGATCTCGATGATCCCATGGGCGAGAGCACTTGTGTAACGTGCGGCGAATGCGTACAGGCCTGTCCCACAGGTGCTCTGATGCCCGCTAACGAGGTGGGGCTCGTCGAACCGGATACCAAGATCGAATCAGTCTGCCCGTACTGCGGAGTGGGATGCCTGCTAACGTTCAATGTGAAAGATAATCATATTCTTTACATTGACGGTCGCGACGGGCCTTCTAATCAAAGCCGTTTATGTGTCAAAGGACGCTACGGTTTTGATTATGTGCACCATCCGGATCGCCTGACCAAGCCATTGATGCGACGCGATGGGATTCCAAAAACACCAGCGCTGATTGACCCAAGGGATATCGACAAATACTTCAGGGAGGTCAGCTGGGATGAGGCATTAGATTTCGCAGCAGTGGGATTACGTCGGATCAAGGATGAAAAAGGCCCCCAAGCCCTTGCTGGCTTCGGATCGGCCAAGGGCAGTAACGAAGAAGCCTACCTGTTTCAAAAGCTGGTGCGGACCGGATTTGGGACCAACAATGTGGATCATTGCACCCGGTTGTGTCATGCCTCATCTGTGGCCGCGATGTTGGAGACCATTGGATCCGGCGCCGTATCCAACCAGGTGGCCGATGTCGCAGAAGCTGAGGTCATCGTGGTGATCGGGGCTCGCCCAACGGTGAATCACCCGGTCGCGGCAACCTTCATCAAGAACGCCGCCCAGGCGGGCAAGACACTCATTGTCATGGACCCATACCGGTATGAACTTGCACGCCATGCTGATTATTACCTGCAAATGCGCCCCGACACCGATGTTGCGCTTCTTAATGCCATGATGCATACGATCATCTATGAAGGACTACAAAACGATGCCTACATCGCCAAGTACACGGAGGGCTATGAAGATCTGAAGCGCTGTGTAGAGGCTTATACCGCCGAAAAGGTCGCCCCCCTCTCTGGGATCCCAGCCGAGACGATCAAAGAGGTCGCACGCCGCTATGCAAAATCAAAAGGCTCCATGATCTTCTGGGGAATGGGAATTTCCCAGCACATCCATGGCACGGACAATGCCCGCTGCCTGATTTCACTTGCGCTCATGACAGGACAAATAGGTCGCCCCGGTACGGGCCTACACCCGCTCCGTGGTCAGAACAATGTGCAAGGCGCATCGGACGTTGGCCTCATTCCCATGTTTTATCCGGACTATCAGGCGGTTGATGATCCAGCGATTCAAGGAAAGTTTGAGAAATTTTGGGACACACAACTGGATCCTGATGTGGGCCTCACAGTGGTAGAGATCATCGACGCGATTCACGCCGGCGAGCTACACGGAATGTACATCATGGGTGAAAATCCAGCCATGTCGGATCCCAACCTGACCCATGCCCGCGAGGCAGCGGCGAAGCTTCAGCACCTGGTAGTACAAGACATTTTCTTTACCGAGACCTGTAGTTTCGCTGACGTTATCTTGCCTGCTTCAGCCTTTCCTGAGAAAACCGGCACCATTACCAACACAGATCGGCGGGTACAGCTGGGGCGTAAGGTTCTGGATCCGCCGGGGGATGCCCGTCAGGACCTCTGGATCATCCAGGAGATTGCCACGCGTATCGGACTGGATTGGCACTATTCAGGACCGAGCGAGGTATTTGACGAGATGCGTGCTGCGACACCAAGTATTGGCGGCATCACCTGGGAGAGGCTGGAGCAGGAAGACTCCGTCACCTATCCCTGCGAGAAGGAAGGCGATCCGGGAGACCCGATCCTTTTCGATGACGGCTTTCCCACGCCCTCCGGCAAAGGGCGATTCGTGCCCGCTGAGCTTTCATACGCAGATGAACTCCCTGACGATGATTATCCGTTTGTCTTCACGACTGGCCGCCAACTGGAACATTGGCATACAGGCACGATGACCCGTCATGCCGCGGTGCTGGATGCGATTGAGCCGGAACCGGTTTTTAATATTCACCCCGACGACCTTAAGGCCATCGATGCACATCCGGGAGATCGGATTGTGCTTGAATCAAGAAGAGGTCGCATAGAAGCACGGGCACGTGCTGATACTGCTATGCAACGCGGCAGCGTGTTTATGGCGTTCCACTTCTGGGAGGCCGCCGCAAACCTGTTGACAAACGCAGCGCTGGACCCCGTTGCTAAGATTCCAGAGTTTAAATTCTGCGCCGTGCGGGTGACACCGGCTGACTCAAATACGCAAGTACCCCAAGGGGCAAAGCAGCAAATCGCCTAATAGTTAACCTGGACAAGCGGCAGCTAGGTCGGTGGGAATAATAAGGTGCTGGGGGAAATTACAAAAAGAAGAAGGATTACTCGGTGTCGACAGCCCCGACGAAGGTTAGGGTCTCCTCGATGAGCGGCTCACCCATCTCAAGGCCGTCCTCCGTTTTGCCCGGGACCACGGTGCGAATCTGGTATAGCGAGCCCGGGATCTGCTCCGACAAAATGATGGTGTATTGCTTGTCCGCGTATTCCTCAAACAGGGGTCGCTTCGGATCATTAACATAGGGCGCAAACCGGATCTGATGGCCATCCACTTCACTGCCATTATAATCAAACGTAATCGGCGTCACCTCAGCGCCGTCGGCGAATGCATACTTGAGCCGCCGATGGAAGTACCGCCAGTTCCCTTCGGTCAACCGATCCATCTCGTACACGTCACCTTGTAAATAGAACCCAAGCACGGGATTGCCACGCACATTTTTCTGAGGCGGCATGAACTGTTTCCTTTCGCCACTGAAAAAATCTATCTCAGTGTCTTTCATCCCGTCCTCGTGGACATTGACAACAGCAAGGTACACCCTGTCGTCAATACTCTCTTCGAGTAATCCACGCTTTGTGAACTGATAGCGTAACTCACTCGGTTTATTGATATTGGCGAGATGGTCTGTACGCCAGAGTAAGGTCTCTGCCGGAGAAAAGGCCGCCGCGCCAGCGCCACCGACCTCCTCCGCGGTCACCGCTGTCGAGGTCAGCGCAAGCACACCAATCAACGATAAAACCTTAGCCGTATTCATCATCCGTATACGTTGCACAGCGTCAACACCCCTACTCCTCAATCAACGGTACGCCGTAGTCCACGAGTATTTCTCTTATCTCGTCCCTGTTCTGATCGATCAATTGATTCAATTGTTTCTTCCATTCTCGGTCGCTATGACGCACGGCCATGGCAATATTGTAGTTGAACCGCATTTCTGGATCATCGGGATCAGATGCCATCGGGATAACGATGATCTCAGCGGAATCGATCTGCTTGGCAAAGTAGCCGGCAATCGGACCCCAAATAATCGTCACGTCGATCTTGCCATCGACGAGGTCCCGTTCGATGATCTGACCGGGATATTCCCTTGCGTCGCCAGACATCATTCTGTAGGGGACCATCTGTTCCATTAAGCCGTTTTTGAATACCCACAGCTGGGCCGGACCGCGGTCAAAAAGCCCCACTTTCAGCTGCTTCTTCCGTTCGGGCGGTAGATTGGCCAAGTCTTCGGGGGTCTTGACATCATCTAAGCCCCGGCCCTTGACATAGACCATAGCCCAGGCAGATGAATAGTAAGGCTTGGTGGTTGCCGCCAATTCGAAGCCGTCGGGCACACCTATCACTACATCGCACTTGTATTCACCCGGCCTGATTTCTGATCGAAGCGTATTGCGAATAAAACCGATCCGCTGTGGAAAAAAAGTGTACTCAACCGGCAGATTCAATTGCTCAGCAAAGAGTTCGGCAATCTTATTCTCAAAGCCCTGCTGTTCCTCATTGGAAAAAGGGAGATTAAATGGGTCTGCACAGACTTTGAATGCTGTACGCTCGGCTGCCACGCTTGACATGGCTCCCCCAACCAGGGCAGCGAACCCAGCCAGTGCAAGCGCCGCTACTGGCAGCCGGGAATTCCAACAACACGTAAACTTTGCCATTCTGCACAATACCTCCAAGTAGGAATAACGCCTCCATGAGCCGCATACAGTGAGACTTAAGGAACGCCCCTATACTGAGTGTCAAGGAAAGAGCCAAGCGACCGGTCCCGGCCGCCATTCGCGTTGGCACCCTACGGGATGTTGCAGCTCGCTTCCCGATGTGAGTCGCTTTTTTGGCAACCACCCCCGACGGGACGAATGCATAACCGTCTGTGGCGTCGCTACTTAGCCTCGGCTCTTTGGCTGATGGCCTGGTTTGCCTTGATTGCAAGGCGCTTGGCCTGGCCCTGCGCGTTGGCCTTTACTTGCTCGATATTCGTCGGCTCGCCGACGATTATGGCACCGCCCATACCAAAACCCCAATGGGGGGTGCACTTGTAGAGATAAACCCCTTCTACATTCAAGGTGACGCTGCCATTCTCGCCCATCGCGAGGTGCCAATGTTCCGCGCCGTCTGGGATTACCCCTTCCAGCGACTGGGAATCATGACCGCTCATATTCGTCCAGGACACCCTATCACCGGGCTGAATAAAGACCACCAATGGTGCAAACTTGGTGGCCTGCGCTGATATGGTGACGTCTTCCGCGAATGCATTATTAAACCCAAGCATCAAAACAGATGCCATAACAATCAATGCATATTTCACTTGCGTCTCTATTACTCCAATTCTTATCGCTCCAACCTTGAGGCCTGACGAGCGTTTTGCAAGCTATTATGAGCTGCTGCTAGCCCACGCTCCAATCAACAACGCCCCTGATTCTGTCAACAACGCCGCCCAAAGGCAAGCCGGCTGGTTGACGCGCCAGTGTCCCGATCCGCCAGGCACGGCCCCATCGTCACCGTGGGGTCTCCCTGCCAGAGTGACCCTGTCCGGCGACCAACGACATCGAATATTCGCGTCAAGACGCGCTCGCCTATCTGACCTGACGGGATCTAAGAACTTTTAAGCCAATATATTGCACTGCATCATAATGGATGGTGCGGTAGATCCCTTGGCCCACGCCTTAGCACAGCCCATCAACCGCCTGTGACCTTAAACTCGTCTGTCATGTCTGAACAAAAAAATCCCCGGTACCCGAAGGTACCGGGGATATCACCACAGTGTCCTTATTAGAGTAGTTGTCCTTCGCTTACGGCAGGCTGAAGGCGGTCAGCACGCCACCCAGGCGGGTGTAATGCTTCAGGCCCTTATAGGCGCCCACGGCACCGAGCCCATCCGTGTCCTTCTCAAGACCAGCCGCAAAGCCGATGCCGGCCCAACCACCGAGCCCAGACAGCACACCAACGTACTGCTTGCCCTTGTGGCTCCAGGAATTGGTGTTGGCAATGATCCCGGACGGGGTCTTGAACTTCCACAACAATTTGCCGGTGTTGGCGTCAATGGCCTTGAGGTAGCCTTCCAGAGTGCCATAGAACACCACATCACCCGCAGTCGCCAGCACGCCGCTCCAGACGGAGAACTGCTCCGGAATGGACCAAACAATCTTGCCCTTATCAGCATCCCAGGCAATCATATTACCCAGATTGTTGGTGCCATCACCCGTCACCTTACCGGCCGGGAACATATTGAGGATCGCATTTACAAACGGCTGACCGGCAACATACTGATTGGCACCCGCCGCGTAACTCACAGGCTCATAGTCCATGCACACGTGATTGGTGGGTACATAGAACAGGCCCGTGCGCGGTGAGTAGGCCGCCGGCTGCTGATCCTTCACGCCTAACGCCGCCGGGCAGATGTTGGTGGTGTTGACATCTTCACCCTGAGCGTCCGTGCTGTAACGAGACACCACCTGTGGACGTCCCGTCTTCATGTCCACATGGGTTGCCCAGTTGGTAGCCGGATCATACTTCTCGGCTACCAGCAGCTCACCGGTGATACGGTCCAGCGTGTACCCAAAGCCATTCCGGTCGAAATGTACCAGGGCCTTGCGGTTCTTGCCCTTGACCTTCATGTCGACCAGGATCATCTCGTTGACGCCGTCATAGTCCCACTCATCATGGGGCGTCATCTGATAGACCCATCGGGCAATCCCGGTGTCCACGTCGCGAGCCATAATAGTCATGCTCCACTTGTTGTCACCCGGACGCACGACCGGATTCCAGGTCCCTGGATTGCCGGTGCCGTAGTAGATGAGGTTCTCGGCCTTGTCCCAAGGCCACCAGCCCCAAATGCTACCGCCGCCTTGCTTCCACTGATCGCCTTTCCAGGTTTTGGTGCTGGAGTTCTTGCCAACTGGCTTCAGCATTGACTTAGTGTTTGAGTCAAAGAGCATGTCCGCATCCGGCCCCATGCTGAAGGCCCGCCATGCCAGGCTGCCGTCCGAGATGTTATAAGCCGCCATCCAGCAGCGCACACCAAACTCAGCACCGGAGCAACCAGTGAAGATCTTGTCCTTGATGGGGTGCGGGGCGTGGGTGTTGGTCTGCCCCTGCTTGGGACCGTAGGGACCACCCATCGCTGCGGAGATATCACCGCCATTCTTAATCGACCAAACCTTCTCACCCGTTGCGGCATTGATTGCCACGAGGGTGGTGTCGGCCTGCTGCAGGAAGATCTTGCCTTCAGCGTAACTGAGACCACGGTTGACCGTGTCGCAGCACATCACAGGCACGACTTCATCCCAGTCCTGTATCGGTTTGTACTCCCATACGATCTCGAGGTTATCAAGGTTAATGGCGAACGTGTTGTTAGGAAACGCAGCATGGATGTACAGCGTGTCGTGATCCAGACCCGTAGCGCTACCGGGTAATACCAGCGGACCCCCTTCATGACCACGCAGTACGCCCGTGGAGAACGTCCATGCTGCCTGAAGTTTACCGGCGTTCTTGTTGTTGATCTGCTTCAACTCAGTGTAACGCCAGTTCCAATAGTTCCCGCCCGGATAGGCCCAATAGTTAGGGTCCTGAGTCAGCTTCAGTACCCCCTCATTGGCCAATACCGAGGCGGGAATGGCGAGGGCAACGACCGCCACAAGCCACCGTCTCATTGATGATTTACTCATGACCTCCTCCTTAAAATGTTATGGTTGATCATGTTGATCTCTAGCGAAGAAAAACCCCCAATACCTCAAGATCAGAAGGCATCAGGGGAATGATAATTCGCGGACCCTATCGTTTTCACTACAACTCGGGGATGCGACTGCAAACGGCAGTACACAGGCTTGTTTGAACACTCAGCCATGGCGGCAGCAACACGAGGCTGAGCAGGTGATCGAAGACGCTTCACGTCCATTCTTGGCATCGTTATTATTTATCCTGCCCCAGATTATGGGTTGGGGTTAATTCTTATAGGGCTGATTATAATCCAATTCAACCATTCATCAATATGTATTTGTATTCCATGCAATCGGGTAAAAACCTGCCGGCAAGGGGCCGCTATGAGAGCGCTCGGGCGAAGACGCCGGCAAATGATAAGCAACGTAAACTTCACCTTGTAGCCCATTCAATGAAAGCGCTATTTCTGTATTCTCCTCACGAGACAATTGGATCGACTGCCCACCATGACCCAGGGCCGCAGGACTGGCACCCTCGGTTCCCCATCTTTCTCCTAACGCCCAATCCAGCGATTCATCGACCCCCCTTTGGCTTTGTGAGCGGATCGGCAGGGACCCTCACCCCTTACGCCGAGCCACCCGCCAGGCCGGACGATAACGGGCAGAGGGCCTACCGACCTTTCAATACCTAGGCCAACCCATGGCCTTCCCCAGCAAGGCTTGCCAAGGACGGGGCCAAACCGGCCCCGTTATCTGGATGGCTGGCACTTGCCCCGCCAGCGCCCGAAACGCAGCCCCGCTCATCCATCGGCACGGCCCCCTTGCAACTACAACCAGGCCAACTTTCGTGATATAAACACCGAGGTGCGAACGAAGAGATTAAGTGGATGTTTCCCAAGTTAACCCGCGAATATTTCAGACGCGCTGGCTTATGGTTGGTACTGTTTGCGATCGCCCCGCCCGTGGCAGCCACGCCGGAAGAAGAGTCCCGGCAGATCTGGGACACCAGTTTGAAGCCCGTGTACTTTGCGGATCGGGCGATTTCCGAAGGGGCCGCACAGACCATTATCGAACTCACCGCGCCACCGAAGGCTGAAGATCCGGCCCTCGTTCCCATTTCGATCCACACCAAGATCCCACAGACCGACGACGCGTTCATTCAGAAGATCTATGTCTTTATCGATAAGAATCCCCTGCCGTTAGTCGGGATTTTTGCCTTTACACCGGCGAGCGGGCGTGCCGATCTGGCAATGCGGATCCGCATTGATGACCGAAGCTATGTTCGAGCTATCGCCGAGACGAACACCGGCGAGCTATACATGGATGAGCGCTTTGTCAGGGCCGTGGGCGGCTGCTCGGCCCCACTCGGGAAAGACCTTGCCGAGTCCATGGCGCGACTCGGGAAGATCAAAATTAGAATCCTGGGCGAAATCCAACAGGGCGAGCCGAGCCTCACACAGCTGATGATCAGTCACCCGAATATCACGGGCCTTGCGATGGACCAGGTGAGGCGGAT
>JAPUIX010000069.1 GCA_027296625.1 Gammaproteobacteria bacterium
CCGAGGTACGGCGACTACGGGTGTTTGCCTAATGGCTCAGACTTGCGCGAAAGCGAGTACAACCGAGGAACCGGGTGCGGAAAAACTGCACGCCCGGGACTGTGCGGGGGGCGCCCGGTAACGGGCGTCCCTACCGCGGAGACCGGAGCAAATTGACAATGAAAAGCGATACGTACAAGGGCGGGTGTCTTTGTGGGGCGATACGATATAAGTCGACCGCTGCCCCACTACGGTGTGTTATCTGTCATTGTGAGTACTGTCGCAAGCACTCGGGCGCTCCCTGCCTCAGTTTTGTGCATTTTCCAATCGATGCGTTTACCTGGGTGTCGGGAGAGCCGCATAGATATCGTTCGTCTCAGTATGCTGAGCGCGGATTCTGTCCGGAATGCGGTAGCACGCTTTCTATGCATGAAGAGATTCTTGCGAATCGGGTGCAAGTGACACTAGGTAGCTTGGATAACCCGGAGCGGGTAATACCTCAAGATCACGTCTGGACGGAAAGTCAGATATCGTGGTTTGAAGTTGAGGATGAGCTGCCTAGATATCCACGGAGTAGCAGCGCCCTAGCGAGTAGGGCAGAGGATGAGTAGATTTGAAGGTCGAGGCCAAACAACGCGCTCAAGCCAACGCCGGAAAGCTTTGTGAGCGCCTTTCTAGCCAGGAATAATCGATCAGCCCAACGGCTGCTTGGGGTCAAAATTTGCCTTTCGCTATGCTTTCGACTTTCCCGAACTCCCCTCCCGAACTGATGCCTGAGTCTCCGTTCATTCTGCTGGTAGAATTCTGTAAGGGTCATACCTCGACCGATGTACGATGACTCTAATCATTGCATTGCCCTCCCACACTCATGTCTTCTTATCTTCCTGCGCTCCATAGTAGAAATGATTCACGCCGCTGGCTGTGTTGATGCACTCCACCGTTTTTCTTTGCAAGTCCCTGTTCAGATTGCGACTTCGCTCCGGGTCGAGCGTCAGGAGCATCTGTTCGACTTCATTGCGATCCAAACACTGATCAAAGAACTTCTTGACGTCCGCTGTGCATGCTTCATCCTTGTCGCATACCTCGATTAGTGCGCCTTTGTAGTTGTGCTTGTATAGAGCAACTGTGGCATCCGGAGAACATCCGGACAGAGATGTCAGAACCAGCGCTGACAGCACCTTAGCAGACATCTTGCGAGCGATCTTTCGGGTGATCATGTCCTTGGCGAATTCCTATGTTCCAGCAAATTCAGCAAGTTGGCAATCTTGTCGCGACCGATGTAGCGCCTTACCCTGAGCTCGCCATCCCGAACGCCCCTCCCGAACTGATGCCTTAGTCTCCGGGAATTCTGCTGGTAGAATTCTGGGAGGGCGCGACTTCGCGGACGCGCGAGCCGCCCCAAAGAGTACGAGTATCCAGCTGAGCAGGCCGACGATGCTTTAGCTCAGGCGGAGAAAAGTCAAGGCATTCAAGCCGATCTGATATTCAGGAAGGACAACTCTGGATTAACCACCGTCGAAAGCAGAAAATGTCGCGGAACACACAGATGAATTTGAGGGGGTCAAGAGATGGAATACCTGATCAATTCTGCGAATGTTCTCTATTTGGCGTCTTATACCGTTCGAGACATCTTATGGCTACGAATTCTTACCGTTGTCGCAGCCTCTATCCTCATATCGTATTTCTATCTGTTGCCCCAACCTCTGATAACGGCAATCTACTGGAATCTTCTGTTTACCGCTCTCAACATCTACTGGATCATCCGCCTCATCATCGAGCGTAGACCGGTTCATCTGACGGGAAACGACCTTCGCCTTTACCAGCTGGTATTCCGGTGCTTGACACCCCGGGAAATGCTCCAGCTGTTGAAGCTGGGACGTTGGGAGAAAGCAGTTCCGCCAGAATGTTTCATTTCTCAGGGTGATGAGCTGGAGCGGCTGATGGTAATTTGCGCGGGAAAGGCCCGCGTGGTCAAGGACGGGAAAACAGTGGAGGAGCTCGGACCGGGCCAGTTTATCGGTGGGATCCCCTTCATAAGCGAAAGTACTGCACCAGCCAACGTCATTGCGGTCGAGGAAACCCACTATATGTCGTGGCCTAAGGCGACCCTCAAGGAATTCCTGAAGGACAAAGCGCAATTACAGGGTGCACTGCATCTTACACTGGGCTTTGACTTGGTGCAGCGCTTGGAAGCAAGCTATTCTCGAGCATAGAGGGCGTGCTTGTGAGGCGGTAATTCTTGACACTGCGATATTGGTCCATGCTCCCGATTGCAGTGCTATTCGCCACTACGGCGATGGCATTAGGTGTCGAAGGCGCAACGTTGTTCACGCCGCTATTCATTCTGGCCCTGGACCTGCCACTAGAGATAGCGATTGACACGTAGGGAATCAAGAGGTCACATCTCTTGATTCCAGGATTCACCCCCATCATCCAAATATCAACCAAAGGATCTGACCCTTTGATTTCACTTTGATTTTAACAGGCTGGGTTGATCCCGGCGATTTTCCAGCAGTGCAGGGGAGGCTTCGCACAGCATTGCAGCGGACGTCAGCGCTGTCACCGACGTTATGACAACGCCTACTAACGGCCAAAAACACTCATTCCTCAAAATAAAGAAAACCTCGCACAGTGGCGGAGCTGGTTATAGGTGCTCGAACAGGCTGATGGCTGCCGCATCTGTATCAGAGGTCAAGATCGGATAGGGATGGATGGTCGTCCGGCCTTCTTCCGAGAGGCCAGTGATATTTGCGATCAGCCGGTGTGATTGGAAGATCGTTAATACTCGCGATTCGACGTTGCATTAAACCATTGTCGGCAAACTCCCAATTTTCGTTTCCGTACGACCGATACCAATTCCCGGAACCGTCGTGGCATTCATAGGCAAAACGCACCGCAATCCGCCGATCCCTGTACGTCCACAATTCCTTGATTAATCGGTAATCCAGTTCCTTCGCCCATTTACGAGTTAGGAATTGCACGATCGCGTCCCGTCCCTGTAAAAACTCAGAACGGTTTCGCCACACACTATCGACGGTATATGCAAGCGAAACCTTGGCGGGACTGCGAGAATTCCAAGCGTCTTCCGCCATCCGGACTTTCTGCACAGCACCTTCCAAATCGAATGGCGGAAGTGGTGGGCGGGGTTCATCTGTTAGAGACATGCGTTTCCTGACTCCCAATTTGATGGCAGCCGAACTAGGATTATCCACCGAACCTATTGGATAGAACCCCGTCTAGGGATACGTTTCAGTAACGACAGCCTATCAGACGTGAGCGACCCAGCGAACCATCAAAATTCATGGGCTGTCCGGACAGGTAGTAAACAAACCGGCTATGCCGGCGGCCGCTCCGCAATGACGCCTTCGTCAAGCAAACGATCCACATTGTGGTCATCATAGCCGAGCCAACCGGTTAGGACCTCGCGATTGTGTTCGCCCAACAGCGGCGCGGTGTGCCAATCCGATCGGTCGAGCTCACCATCGATGACGATGGGCGATCCGGGAAACGTCATGTTCGGGTGGCCAACGCGGGTAAGCTCGACGAAGAACTTTCTATGTTCGACCTGCTTGTCGGCGAGGAAATCGGGCGTGATGTTTACCGGGCCGGCAGCGATACCGGCCGCTTGAAGGATGGTCGTGAGTTCATGCTTGTCGAAGTCTTTCGTGCCTTTGCGGACGATGGATTCGAACTTCACGCGCTCGGCTTCGGTGCGGCAACTCACGGCAATCCACTCATCCTCACCTTGCGTCCGCAAGACGGCTGAGAAGGCATGCGCTGGATGATCGTTACCGATCGGCATGGGATCGTGACCGAGTTGCTTTTCCAACAGGAAGTCGCCGTGAAAGCTGACCCCTGCCTCATGCAAGGACAGCTCAACGAAAGCACCGAGCCCGGTCTCGCGCCGCCGATTGAGTGCGGTGACGACCGCCGCGGCACCACTGACGCCGCTGATGGCGTCGGGCAACGCGATCGCAGAATTGCGCGGCTCGTCCGGACCATAGCCCATGATCGCACCAAGCCCCGTCATCGGCTCCACCGAAGGTCCGTAGGCTACCCACTGACTGTAAGGGCCAGTCGTGCCGTAGCCGGGCATCGCTATGTAGATGATCTGATCGTTGGCCTCGCGCAATACTGCATACGCAAGGTTCAACGACTGCATGGCGCGAGCGCTGAAGTTCTCGATAACGACGTCGGCAACACCGACAAGTTCGAGGAACGTTTCACGCCCAGCGGCCGCCTTGAGGTCGATCGCGACGCTCTTTTTATTGCGGTTGAGCTTCACGAACACACCCTGTCTATTCCACGGATCCTCGCCGGGGTCGCCGCCCAAGTAGATGCCGGTTCCGGGCGGGGGTTTGGTACCCGGGCCTCGACCCATGGGAGATTCGATCTTGACAACCTCCGCGCCGAGATCACCTAGGATGCGTGTGCCGAGGGGTCCAGCCCAGACGTGGGTCAGATCGAGGATGCGGACGCCGGCGAGTGGACCATCAGCCATCGATCGGCTCCACGACGAAGTTGTGCGGCACGTCTCCGTCAAAACGATAGGCGAGCGAGGGCGATTGCATGCCTTCGACATCGCACCAGATCCGGCGTTCGGCAAGATGTGGATCGGCCAGCACTTCGTCGATCTCCTGGAGTACGCCCGTAGGCACGCGCGCCTGTTCGCCGAGTTTCTGCACCTCGGCTTTGGTTCTGTGGCCCAGGCTTTCGAAGATGATCGCATCGAGCGCTTCCCGGTTGTCGATACGCCCTCGACTCGACGCGAACCTGACATCGTCCTCAAGGTCAGGGCGACCCAACATCTTCGTAAAGGGCCCCCAAAAATGCGGTACGACATTCACGTGGAACCATCCATCCGCGCACGGAAAGAGATTGATCGGATACAGAATGCCAAAGCTCGAACCGTGCCGCGTACGCACGTCGCCGTTGCACGACCACATTACGGTCGTCATCTGCGATAACGATAGCACCGTCTCGAGCATGCTGACGTCCAACGCGTGATCCTCACCGCCGTACAAACACGCGCTCGCACCAATGTAGGCGTACTGGCCGGATTGATACTCGGTGTAGTGTCCCGGCAGAGTGAGCGGTGCACGCCCCGGATCGCCCATGAGGTACGTGTAGCCGCCCATCGCCAGCAGCACGGATGCGCTCGCGTGCCATT
>JAPUIX010000070.1 GCA_027296625.1 Gammaproteobacteria bacterium
CGAAGGTTTTGACACGGCGGACTTGAAAGATGCGAAGACGTTGTTAGAGGAGTTGGGGTGAAGTTCTCGGACACCATCGAGCAAGCCAGTGAGCTGCTTCGAGATAGCAGACGCAGAACTGATCGTGCGCTCAAGCAGCAATTTGCTGTCGACGAGGAGGCGCTGGACGACTTCCCGCAGTGTTCGGCCAGCAGAGGGCAGGGAGAACAGCAGTGAAAACCTCGACTGCAATCCGCCACCGTTACCGCTGTCCCAGATGCCGGGATGAAACAACGGGCGATCCTGCCGGCAAAGGGTTCGTGCGGCATAAAACCAACCCGTACTGTCTGTTTGAAAAAGGGGAACGGGACCATGGCGACGACAAATCACTCAGACCGCGCCCGGCAATAGGCGGGTAAGCGGCGCCTGGGGTGTCTCCTTGAGAAGCCTCACTGCTCCGAGAGCTTGAGCCGCTGGCGCGGATCAACCGTATAACACCCCCAAGCGGTGTGAAGTTTAGGGACGTGCGTAAAGTGCACCTGTGGAGAGGCAGAAGCATCATCCTGCCCTGCTCCGTTGGTCTTCATCTCATTTCCTGTTCTTATCGTTGCTGTCGGTCAGCGAGGGGGACCCGTCAGTGAAATTCTCCGAAATTGTCGACCAGGCCGCTAGCTTGCTTCAGGACAAGGGACGAATTTCCTATCTCGCCTTGCAAATGGAGTTTGAGCTGTCCGATAAGCAGCTAGAAGCATTGAAGGTAGAACTTATTCGGGGACAAAGGCTTGCGGTTGATGAAGATGGCGACGTACTGGTTTGGGCCGGTGAAGGCGCAACTTCCCCGCAAAGTGATACACAGCCGTCCACGCACTCCCCATCCGCCTACACCCCACCCCACCTCGCCGAGCGTATCCGAGCGGAACAACAAGCCATGGAATCCCGTGGCGCGGCAGATGGGGAACGGAAAACGATAACGGCCCTCTTCGCCGACCTCAAAGGTTCCACAGCCCTCATAGAAGGACTCGACCCCGAAGACGCAAGAGCGATCATCGACCCCGCCCTGCAGATCATGATGGACGCGGTGCATCGTTATGACGGATATGTGGCGCAAGCCTTGGGCGACGGCATCTTTGCGCTGTTCGGGGCACCGATTACCCACGAGGACCATCCGCAGCGGGCACGTCCCAGTTGCGGCATGTAAATCTACTTCTTCAGACGGGCTGCACCAAGTTGACAATACTGGCTTGCACTAATATTCAGGGGCAAGCGTCCTAAGTGTTATTTTCCATCACTGGAGGAGGAACAAAGCCGTATGAAATTTCATTGGTTCAATCTCATGCCGTGGCCGCATCTGCCGGATGATTTCACCGAGAAACACCGCAGCGTGTGGGTCGACGTCGATTCCAGACTGTTCGATCCGGTCAAGGCCAATCGTATTTACAATGACTATCTCGATTTGCTGGAGCTCGCCGAGGATGCCGGCTACGACGGACTGGGGATCAATGAGCACCACCAGAACGCGTACGGCATGATGCCTTCACCACAGCTGATGGCCGCGACGCTTGCGCGGCGCACGCACCGCGCGTCCATTCTGCTGCTTGGCCAATCGCTCGCACTCTACGATCCACCGACCCGTGTGGCTGAGGAAATGGCGATGATTGACTGTATGTCGGGTGGTCGGTTGATTGCC
This sequence comes from Gammaproteobacteria bacterium, assembly GCA_027296625.1. Lineage (NCBI taxonomy): Bacteria > Pseudomonadati > Pseudomonadota > Gammaproteobacteria > Gammaproteobacteria bacterium. The sequence goes on from JAPUIX010000070.1 coordinate 1,667, forward strand.
GGTTTCCCTGTAGGCAGTTCGATGGACGATAACTATGCCTGTGGGGTTAATCCGGCGACCTTGCGCGAGAAATATCACGAAGCGCACGATCTCATACGCCGCGCCTGGTCCGATCCAGACGTCTTCGCCTGGAACGGCAAGCACTACAAGCAGCGCTACGTCAACCTGTGGCCGCGACCCATTCAGAAGCCGCCACCGATTTGGATCCCCGGTGGCGGCTCGCTGGAGACCTGGGACTTCTGCGCTGAGAATCAGTACAACTATAGTTACCTCTCCTTCTCGGGCTACGTGCGCGGCGCGCAGCTCATGCAGGGTTTCTGGCGACGCATGGAAGAGCTCGGCCAGGACTTCAACCCCTATCAGGCCGCGTTTGCCCAGCAGATCTGCATCGCCGAGACCGACGCCGAGGCCAAGCGCCTGTACGAAAAACACGCGCGTTATTTTTTCTCGCGCTGCCTGCACGTGCATCCCGGCTTTGCCGACGCGCCCGGCTACCGGACCGAGCCGACCATCCGCGCCGGCCTTGCCTCGCAGATGGCGGGTCAGTCGTCCGCCCTCAACCAGGCCGCAGCCCTGTCGTGGGAAGAGATGATCGAGAAAGGGTATATCGTAGCCGGCAGCCCAGACAATGTCGCGGAGCAGATCAATAAGGTCGCGACCTCGCTCAAAGTTGGCCATCTCGTATGCCTGCTGCATTTCGGTGACATGCCGAATGAGCTGTGTCAGTACTCGACCAAGCTGTTTGCGGAGAAGATTATTCCGCAGATGAAAGGCATGTGGAAAGACTACGACGATCACTGGTCGCCGAAGCCGATGCCGATGGAGGAACGCGCCATTCCGCGCGCGGTCACCATGCCGGCTGGCGCTGAGGAAACGCAGTTGAAGGAGGCGAGCTAATGGACATCCAGACGATCCAGGTCGGTCCTGCCGCGCGCGAAGTGTACTACTACCGCGCGGGCAGCGGTGCACCACTGTTGTATCTGCATCACATGATCGGCTTGGCTGGATTTGAGCCAGCGCTCGGGCTGCTTGCAGAGTCGTTCGACGTGATCGCGCCGTACGCACCCGGTTGGGGGCCGACCAAGGATCAGCTTGCTGATGTGGACGAAGGACCGCTCGATCTGACCCTCCATCAGTGCGACGTCCTCGACGCGTTTGGGCTCGAATCCGCACACGTGGTTGGTGTGAGCGTCGGTGCGTGGATGGCAGCCGAACTCGCTGCCATAGCACCGCAGCGTGTTGATCGCCTTGTCCTGGTCAATCCGCTCGGGCCGTGGCTCGACGGCGTGGGGGGCGAAGACCCCTTCGCGCAGCATCCCGGATGTCCATCTGCCATTCTGTTTGGCGACCCGGACGGCCGCAACAAGCACCTGATTGAGGGGCGTGACACGGTGGACGCACTTGTCGATGAAGTGCTGAGCCTGCGCGCGAGCGCGAAGTTCCTGTGGCCGATCCCGGATACGGGCATCAAGCGCCGCTTGCCGCGCATCAAGGCTCCGACCTTGGTCGTCACCAGTGACAAGGACGTCGTGGTGCCCGAGGCGTACGGGCCGGCCTGGCAGTCGGCCATCAGCGATGCTCGTCTGACGACACTGCACGATGCTGGACACCTTGCGGAGCTCGACCAACCGGACGCATTTGCGCGACTGGTTAGCGAGTTCCTTGGGGAAGATAAGGTCGCCCAGGTCGCCTGAGAAGGTTCTGTCAAGCTATCGAAACGAACACGCACTTCACGTAGTGTGAGGCTGAATGAGCGTCCCCTTACGCTCCTTCCAGGCCTGCTGCCATCACGTCTCGCCAGGTTGTGAATGCTCGGTCTCGAAATAGTCGATAGTGAGCGGTTCGCATCAAATGGCGTCCGATCCGAAAGAGATTGTTGATCGGACGATGGACCGAGAGGAAGCGTTAGACGTGGCGTAGCGATTTAAAGCGGCGCATGTGGCGTTCGCGTTGGCGGGTCGGTTGGTGGGAGACTTCGACGCGGTTGTTGGCGTACTGCGTGGTGCACGCCAGGGTGTGCATAGGGGGTGACGGAACGAACAGGTCTCCTAGATCGTGTTGTTCTTGAACCAATCCATTAGATCATAGATCTTTTTGCAAGCAGGAAAAAAGGCCGCCAACGCAAGATGAACCCCCTCTTGCGTTACTTGTCCGGCCGCTGGGTGGACGGCGTCATTCCGTTGTACGCGAATATCCTCTTGGAGAGACAATAGGTGCTGATCAGCGCCTTCATGCACAGAGTATGGCATACCAGCTTTTTTTGCGCGTTTTATACATTCAGCAGTGAGCTTAAACATTTGTGTTATACGATGCTCCCCAGCTATAGCGTTTCGTATAGCGTTCGCAAGTTGGGCGTCACTTTTCACAGCGTTTGAGAGGATATGCATGAGCAGATAGATAGTGGTCTCACTGGCAGCACCAACCATAACGGCTGAAGCGAAAAACGTCCCGCGTCCGTATGTAATTAGCGCTTCACGGACGTATTGTTCAATCGTGGGATCTAAATGCTGAACTGAGCCACGAAGAGCTTTCAAATAGCCCAGTTGGTCTTCGGGGATGGGATAAGAACTAGCTGCCCACTGCCGGCCCATGGGTGTAACAACAAAACGGGAAAAATCCAAGGTTCCTCCCGCCATTGGCCGTGGGATAATATAACCATGAGAAAGTATTGACGAGTAAGCATCCGTTAAAACGGTCAACAGCGCTGCCAGCTCGGGCGGCTTCCCTGTTTCCAAGTTACAGGTTGAGAGAAGTCGGTCTACATCATGGTTACCTACTATTGCTGGATCAACAAGGTTCGCCGCCAAGAGCCGTTCTAAAGCGTTGTTGAGAATATTTTTATAGAGACGATCGCTTGGGTTCAAAAAGTCGCGCAGCGCGTCTCTCATAAAGTGCAGTACTGTCGCCCGGTCAAGGTCAGCCATGGCTAGCTCCCTCCCACCCGCCTCCTCGCTCTTCCGTATGGGAACAAGAGGTATTGTCAAGTTATCAGGAATGAGTACGGAACTCACGCACGGTGATCTAGAATGGGAGGCGTTCTTAGACCGCTGCCAGGCCTATCGTTACGCTTCGCCCCGTGACAAAGGCTCGATCTCGAAACAGCTGGTCATGCACGGCTCGCATCAAGTGCCGTCCGACCCGAAAGAGATTGTTGACTCGACTACGGAGAGAAACCGTTGCGCTTGTCGTGGAGATTTGAAGCGGCGCATCTGTCTCTCCCGCTGGCGGGTTGATTAGTGGAGACCTCGGCTCGGTTGTTTGCGCATTGTGTCGTACAGTGGCGAACGGAGGGGGGCGTCGTCTTGTTGAGCACAAGCGTCACTCGCTGTCTTGCCTCTCCAATGTCCTGTAGAAGACAAAGAACGTAGCTGTGTGGCTGCTGCAGCCTAGGCGGTCTCTCCGTTCACGCGCTTGCGCAGCTCGTTGCCCACCTTAAAGAATGGCACGCGCTTCGCAGCAATTGCTATCGCGGCTCCCGTCCGGGGGTTGCGCCCATTACGAGCCTCCCGCTGCCGCACCTCAAACACCCCAAACCCTCGCAGTTCTACTCGCTCTCCCTTTGCTAAGGCTTCAGCCATGCACCCAAACACCTCGTTGACGACCATCTCTGCCTCCTTTTTGGAGAACTGTGGATAGCGTCGTACAACTTTCTCGACCAGCTCCCGCTTGACCATCGTGTCGCTATAGCATCCCCTCTCAAGGCAAAAAAGCCCTGAGGCTTCACGAAGTTGACGCCTACTCGAAGCAGAGCTAGCGATGAGTAAGCCGAGTAAGAGTAGAAGGGAAAAAGAAGTGTTTGTGGAGTACCAAGTGTCCTGACATTGTGTTTACAATTCCACACCAAGGTTCCCGCCAGCGAGGACTGGCTTTCTCCTGGGTTACCCGCCTGGCAGTTCGCAGGTCGTCAGGGCGTAGCGACTGACCTGCCTACACATTCCAGCCGACATTATGTTGGTGACCGCCATGAACCGCTGCCCAAGTGGGTTTTTCCGTAACTCTCAGTGAGAAGGTACTTTCAGACACAGAATCGAGCAGGCTGAAAAAGTTGAGATTTCACAGGTCGTTACAAGCCCTCTTTCACAGATACACAAAGGCGAATGCTATGCCTTGGTCTCAGTTGTCATCCGGCGTTGGGATCGGCCAGTCGTCTATCCCACCTAAAATTCCAGGGAGCTTGTTGTCAAACTCAATCAATTTCTGGATCACGCACTGAG
>JAPUIX010000071.1 GCA_027296625.1 Gammaproteobacteria bacterium
GACGTGGCCGAGTTGCTGGGTACGGTGAAAACCGTCAATGGACCTATCATGGCCAACCGCGTTCTTTCGTGCGTACAAAAGGTCTACGCCTGGGCGGTCAAGAACCCGAAGATTAGCGATATCAAGTTCAACCCCTCCAGGGACGTGGAGCGCCCGTCCCCTGAGGTTGAGCGCGAGCGGGTTTACAACGAAGTTGAGTTGCGGGCGCTCTGGAAGGATTTTGCAAAGCGTGGCGCCTTGGGAACGGTCTACAAAATCGTCTTGGTGACAGGCCAGCGCCTTGGAGAAGTTGTCGGGATGGAGTGGTCAGAGATCGACGGGGATATCTGGACGATCCCCGGAGTGCGCATCAAGAACAAGCGCATTCACGTTGTCCCACTTTCAGAACTCGCAACCGAACTCATTGAAGCCCAGAGGGGCAGGCATGATCGGTTTGTGTTTCCCTCCCCGACCAAAAAAGAGGCGCATATTTACCCGGCTAGCAAGATAGCTGGTGATGTTAAAAAGGGCTCGAAGGTGACTGATTTCCGCAGCCACGATTTGCGCCGCACGATGAGCACGGAATCCACGCGGTTGGGGTTTAGCCGGTTCCTCGTTGATCGACTCCTGAACCATACCGAGCAGGGCGTCGGTCGGGTATACGACCGGCACGACTACCTCAAGGAAAAGACCGAGATTACCGACGCCTGGGCACGCCGCCTTCGCAACATCATCGCGGGCGGTAAGGTGGTACAGATAAGCCGTTAGCAAAATAACTAGGCAGAAAGCGACTAAATTATTGACCGCCGCCAGTAAGGGGAAAGCCCCATCGGCGGCTAATGTGTCGCGGCTGATTGACATCGTTACCGGGTGGATCGAGATTTACCAGCCCGCGATTAATGAAGCAAAAAACAATCCGAGTCACCGCCAACAGGTGGACGCAATTTGGACCATTCAAGAGAAAGCTCTAGCGCTGCTCCTGGCTATCTCAGACGGCGAAGATAATCTCACCGAACTAAATTTAGGCATTGTGTCGCGCACATTCATTAATCAATTGCAGCAGCTAGATGCTTCCGCTTACCGCACAGCAAAGGGGGCCACGAAGGAAAAGAGCGCGAGGGGCGGCTCCTTGGCTGTCACGTCGGTTGGGAATGTGAAGATGCATTTCGCCCATAAAGTGGGGGCCGTTTTCAAGGAGATGACAGGAAAGCACCCCAGCCGTACCGTAAAGACGGGCGTCGAAGAGGGCGTGTGGATGGAGTTCCTTCACGACATGATGGTCATCGTATTAAAGGACCATCGCGGTGACGAATATTATGCGAGGATCGTCGCCAGCGCCAAGGAGTTGCCGCGTATTGCTGACCCGTTCAGCACCCCGCAGCAAACTCCCTGAAAATCTTATGGAGATGAACCCCCCGCCTCTGGGCGCACTTAAAAACCATTATATAACAGTGTGTTAGGCCTTGCGTTGGTTTGTACCCGCAGTAAATAATACCCATCCAAGCTGCAGATTGCGGCGTTCACTAAGCTGCACTTTGTGGCGATCACCACAAAGGATGGGTTGTTATGAAATCCGCCTCACTAAGCGAAATGATCCCCACGCCCGAAGCCGCCAGCGTTCTGGGCGTATCGGTAGCGCACCTCGAAACGCAACGTGTTCGGCCCGGCCAGCGACCGATCCCTTTTTATAAGATTGGGAGGTTGGTCAGATACAAGCGCTCCGAACTTCTCGAAATCATCGAGGCGGGACGGCGCTTGTCCACGAGCGACCCCGGCCCAGCCGACGCCGTCTGATGCCGGGAACCACCAACATCTCGAATTTGGCACCCAGCCAAAAAGGAACAGCCCCGGCGCGACAAACACCGAGGCTGTTCTCGAAAACTGTCTTTGACGAGACATCCACCCACACATCGCAGATAGGCGCAGATGAATGTCATATAATTTAATACTCAAACCAACAAGGCGCAAGCGCGCGGTTCAGGCTGCTCACGTCGATAAGCGCAACGGCACCAAGGCCAACGGCAAGTCCAACAGTCTCTCTTACATCGCCGAAGAGCATCGACTCCTACACCCGAAGCCATTGAGGAACTGGGCCGAGGTCAACAGCAGCAAGATCGAGGCGATCAACAACCCCGGACCATCCGGCGAGGCGGCCTTACTTCGGGCACTTCATTTCCAGAGATACAGCAAGGACGCCGCAAAGTTCTCCGAAGCCATGTCGGCTGAGAGCGTGACTTGGCGGAGGCGGCGCTCATGATCGCCAGCCTTGAGGAACTTGAGCGGGGGTCCTTGCTATGAACGCGCTCATACGATTGCCGGAGGTGTCAGATTTCATCAACGAGTGCTGCAGGATCGACCCGAAAATCCTGGTCTTCGACGACGGCTCCTATCAGCCGTGCGAAGGTGGATTTCCCGCCTTACAGATACCCGTCGATGATCGATTCGGCGTGCCCTATGACATCGTGGCATATGCCGTGGATGATCCTGTCGTGTGGTGGATGCGGTGCGGACTGGCGACGGTCCTAGGTGAACACGCTCTGTTCGTGGCGGAGTGGCGAGGCCAGGCGGTCAATCTCTACCCGACCCCCGCTGCGTGGCTTCACAGTCGGGATTATGCCGGCGTCTGCGTTTTGGATTGGACTGCGAACCTGCGGCTTGTCTTAGGTCGAGTGCCGGAGGTGCGCTGCCTATCAAGGACGCTTGCGAACGAACTGGCCCAAAGACTTCAGGAGCAAGTCAAACCTCGCTTCGCTATCACAGTTAGAGGCGAGCGCCATGCAGCATGACCGACCTCGCGGGCATAGCGTGCCGGGTGACGGTGCCGGCGGGCTTTTGGCACTTTTGGTACCTCGTGACTGGGGCGATTTAACATCTTTACCCCCACTCCTGCCGGATGTTCCCGGCCTACCGGAAAACATGATCCCGACACCCTTGCGGGGCTGGATCGTAGATTTCGCGGAACGCGCCTCAATGCCACTAGATTTCATCGCGGTGCCGGCAATCGTAGCGTTGTCGTCATTGGTTGGGCGCAACATCGGCATCCACCCCAAACAGCAGGATAACTGGCTGGTGGTCCCGAACTTGTGGGGAGCCGTCATAGGTCGCCCAGGCGTTATGAAAAGCGCCGCCATCGCTGAGGCCCTTCGACCGCTCGGGCGTCTTGTCGCCAGCGCGATTGA
>JAPUIX010000072.1 GCA_027296625.1 Gammaproteobacteria bacterium
CGCCAAGGGCATTCAAAATCGCGAATCGGTGCGAGTGAAGACCGTAACGTGGAACGGCACGGCCGAGGTCATAACGCTTAAGCTCGACAATCATTATTGGCCGGCATACGAAATCCGGCGCGATGAAAATGGCTGGAGGCGCGTTGATTTTGGTTCATAGCAAACACCACATGAAATGGTCGTTGGCGTCGCTCGTGGTGCTGGCAGTACTGACTTGTGGCTACGCGTCCGCGCAGACCTTGTACAAGTACCGCGGCGAAAATGGCGAGTGGATATACTCCGACCGACCGCCCAATGACGACCGGGTCACCGAGGATCGCGAACTAGGTCAGCCGGTTCCACCGGCGGAAGTGATTGTCACGTATAAACTGTTCAGCAATAAGGTCGAACTGGTCGCGCACAATGGTTTTTATGCGCCGGTGGAGATTGAACTCTTCATTGACAGTATCGTTGGCGTGGAGAATCCGCATCCGGACAACCGGTTGCGCTGGGTTGTGCCGCCTAGAAGTGATCTGACGATGCTTAGCCTGGCTTTTCTCGATGGTGCGGCAGTGCCCGAGCTTGAATATCACTTCGACTACCTGCCGGGCGACCCGACATCACAGCATCAACCCACCGATGGGTATCGCGTACCGTTCTCGGCCGGCAGCAGTCACCCGATCACACAGGCCCACCCCAGCACCCGTACGCACAGGACGCTTGATAGCATACACGCTGTGGATATCGCGATGCCGGTCGGCACAGACGTCGTCGCGGCACGCGATGGTATCGTTTTCGATGTCGCGTCAAATTACTTTCGCGCCGGTCTGGACCTGGAGCGAGACGGGCAATCCGCCAACGTCCTGCGTATCTTGCACGACGATGGCACCTACGCAATTTACGCACACCTCAACCGCAACACTATCCGTGTGAAACTGGGCGACTCAGTACTCGCTGGTGACTACATCGCCGATTCGGGAAACACGGGTTTTTCCAGCGGACCGCATCTGCACTTCGCCGTGCAACGAAACGCAGGCATGCGTACTGATTCATTGCCCGTCGTTTTCAAGGGCCCTACTTCCGGCGGCGTCGTGCCTGAAACCGGCAATGTTTTGACGGCCTATCCCTAGCGCTGGATACAGTCTATTTGCAGGATGAAGGCAAGTAGACTGTCGAAAGGACGCCGTCGCCGGCACAAGCCCAGCTTACGCTGCCGTCATGGTGAACCGCAGTCAAAGTAACAGTTTGGCCGCTTATCTTTGCGTTCGCATCATTACCATATTGAATTGAAATAGTCGCACCATTGACGGAGATTGAAAAAACGTACTTGCCCGAGTAGCTGCTGGCAGCCTCCAGCGCGGCGTCATTGTTGTCAACCGGAAACACGCCATTGTCATTATGATATTGGGCGATGGCGTTTTTTATGGGGCCGGTCAAATGCAAGCCCTCCGCAATCTGGGCGCGAATCGCATAGCTCGAGTATGCGGGAAGCGCGATTGAAGCCAATATAGCGATGATCGCAACCACGAGCATCAATTCGACCAGGGTAAATCCGTGCTGAGACTTTTTCATAAGCCGCAGTGTAGAATCTGGCCGCAATAACTATGTTGAGCCGGATCACACTTTAGCGAAACAATGCGTATCACTAGCGTGTTACGTACTGATTCATTGCCCGTCGTTTTCAAAGGTCCTACTTCCGGCGGCGTGGTGCCAGGAACTGGCGACGTTTTGACGGCTTATTCCTAGCTCGGTCTTCCAGGTCCGACTTGGACCACAAACCTCATGCAGTTTCTAGCAATGTTTGCCCCGAGGGCACCTGATCCGCGGTAACGTGGAAGCTGATTGCGATAACACTCATATCGGCAGCTTATTGCGCCTAATTGCACAGATTTAGTTGATTCCGAACGACCGCTTCGCCCCCGATAGCGGACCTTAGACTGCTAGACTCCTCAGGGTCGGCTAACGACCCAAAGCGGCCGTTGATGACTAATTGTCGTCTCGGAACTTGAACCACTGGCGTGTTGCCGTTGGACGCAGGGCAATGCCCCAAAAGGCCTTTAATTCTTGCCGATACTTTGCCAATCTGTCAACGGTATCTCTGAGCTCTAAATTAGCAAATGAAAAACTCAAGGTTTGGCAAGTTAATTAAGAAGATCAATTTATACCCACCCTATCTCGGCATGGGTGTTAACGTGAGGTCATATCGAAATGACTTCACGCGATTTGAGGTCGAGTTGCATGCCAGGTGGTACAACCGAAATCTATTTGGCACACATTTCGGCGGCAGCCTCTACTCTATGGCCGATCCATTTTTTGTGTTTATTATCACGATGAACCTCGGCAGCGGCTACATTGTGTGGGATAAGTCGGCGACGATCGATTTTCTCAAACCCGCGAAAGGGACCATTCTAGGAATATTTGAAATCAGCAGAGATCGCCTTGAGGAGATCCGTGCGGAAGTCGATGAGCTTGGAAAGAACACGTATCATTTCGAGGCGGACCTTGTTGATCAGACAGGACAAGCAGTTGCTCGCATTACGAAGGAAGTCTATGTGCGATCCAAAGCCGTAGGTGGAGGAACGCAATAGAACAGCAAGGCGAGCATTCTTTCGCCCCAATGCAAACTGACCGAACGACCGCTTTGCAGCCAAACGCGGTCGTTCGGATGGTAGAGTCTTGAGGGTCCGCTAACGACCCAAAGGAGACGTTCGTCGATCGTGTATTCTAGAGAGCTGCTGAAGCGGCCTGGAGCACCTGTAATGAGAGAAATCGCAGTCAACCGAAGAAACTTCATCAAAGTGATGACAGGCGGTTCGTCGATCGTTCTGATTCCCAGCGTTCTTAGCGCGTGCAGCAATGGAGATGCAGAAATCTGGCTTGAGGGCTGGAAGGGGCCGATGTCCGGCGAGACAGATATTCGATGGATCGTATTATCCTACGCCATCCTCGCTGCGAATCCGCATAACAAACAATCATGGATTGTCGATCTGACCGGCCCGAGCAGCCTAGACCTTTATGTCGACCGGCAGCGCTTGTTGCCTGAGACTGATCCACCAGCTCGACAAATTCATATAGGTCAAGGCACGTTCTTGGAAAACCTCGAACTCGCAGCTCGACAACACGGTTATCGCGCAAATATCGACTATTTCCCGAAGGGTGAATACGGTAATGCGGTTGTCGAAGACAAGCCGGTGGCGTCAGTGACATTGAACGAGGATGCTTCAAACATGAAGGATCCACTTTTCAAAATGATCCTGAGGCGCCAATCCAACAAACGTGCGTACACCGAAGCCCCTTTGACCGCTGATCAGTTGGCTCGACTTCGCACTGCTCTAACTGATCCTCGTCTGGAGCTGACCGTATCCGACGACACTGTTTTAAAGGATGAGTTGTCTGAGATCATGATTGAGGCGATGCGCATAGAAACTGCCAGTAAGAGCCGCGACGCGGAGACCATTGCTATGTTTCGTTTCAATGACGAAGAACGCAGCCATTATCGTGACGGTTTCAGCGTTGCTCAGTCCGGGATGAGCGGATTGAAGGGTTGGGTTGCAGAGAGTTTCTTCTTGTCACGCGACGACACAGAAAAGGACAGTACGTCCTTTGGGGAACAGGCGGTGGACCTGACCACTAAACACGCCCAATCCGCTGCCGCGTTTGGCTGGATTAGCACAGCGAACAACACTCGGGTTGATCAGGTTGTGACCGGTCGCGCCTACGAGCGTCTAAATCTAACCGCCACTGCACTCGGGATCGCTATGCACCCAATGAGTCAGGTCTTGCAAGAATACTTGGATATGGTCGACCTACAGAAACGTTTTCTCGCCTACCTCGATGTCCCGGAAGGCCACACGGTTCAAATGCTCTTTCGTCTTGGCGTCGCGGAGCCCGTTGAGCACAGTCCACGGCGGCCGGTGAAGGATCTGCAGCGAGGATAGGAAACCACGCCGGCTGATATGCGAGCGGCCGCTCAAAAACGCGGCACCGTTTCGGTGACGCCGGACCTGAGAACTTCCGCTATTGGCCGTTAGCGGTCCCTGAAAAAAGTGGATTTCTGCTAGTCTGAGTGTCTGCTTTCAGGAAAAGCGGACATTCACGCTTCATGTCTGAAAATTTTCATCATCCACACGACACACCTCTTTCGGCAGGCCTGCGCTTCTTATCGGAGCTTATTGCGTGGATCGCTGGGCCATGGGCTGTGGGCCTATTGTCTAATTGGTTGGTTTTGCCATCGCTTGTATTGCTTGTTGGCCTTCCAGCTGTTTTCTCAACCCGAAATGACAAACGCCAAATTATTGTTTCTACTCCAGGGCCAGTTCGAGTAGGGATCGAATTATTGTTGTATTCGGTGGCAGCAGTTGCACCTTGGTTTGTGTGGCCTGCAACAGCGTCAGGATTGGCCGTTGGAATTGTTGTCGCATCGGTGGGGACCGGCTTTCCTCGATTCTTGTGGCTTGTTAACGGCGCGCCGCAGCAGAAATGAGGTCCGCTTTACCCCCGAAAGCGGCCGTTACGGCGGTAGAGTCTTGAGAGGCCGCTAACGACCCGAAGCGGACGCTAGTGCTCTGGAGTGGCTAGACAGAGGCGCTGATCAACGATTTATTGATTTGGCATCGGCGTGCCGGACGAGCATGCTGCCACTGTTTGGAAAAGCTCGTAGCATTGAACTCGCCGCGCAAGATGCCGCCATATCTGCCAATTGTTGCATGCCCTTACTTGATAGGTTCAGCCGATTCCCATTGAGATATTCCAGTATCTCGCCGCTTTATGCCTTTCGTAGCCAAGACCG
>JAPUIX010000073.1 GCA_027296625.1 Gammaproteobacteria bacterium
AATGGATTGGGTGACCCCACAGATGTTGGAGATAGTGGCTGTTGGGGCGATGGCCATGCAGTTTGAATTGCGCATACCTACCGTCTTTACACGCTCGCGGAGCCCGTCCCAATCAAGCGTCGTAGAGCGATCAATCTTCAAAGAGTCGCCACGGCTTTTTTTCAGGAGATCAACGGAATCGATTGGGAGGATCCCCTGGCTCCAGAACGAACCGTCAAAACTCGCATAGGGCCCACGCTCTGCGGCAAGATTTGTGGACGCCTTGATGGCGTAGTAGCTGATTGCTTCCATGGTCCGATCGGAAAACTCGACGGCCGCCTCCGAGGCGTAAGGCAGGCGGAGCTTGTAGAGGGCATCTTGGAAGCCCATAAGGCCCAACCCTATCGGTCGATGCTTCAGGTTGGAGCGCCGCGCCTGATTTACGCTGTAATAGTTCACGTCGATGACGTTATCTAACATGCGTATCGCAGTGTCTACGGTGTTCTCTAGTTTGTAGGTGTTGAGGCCATTGTGATCGACATGGTGGGCAAGATTCACTGATCCCAGGTTACACACGGCGATTTCATCATCGGATGTGTTCAGCGTAATTTCTGTACATAGGTTGGACGAGTGAATCACGCCCATGTGCTGCTGCGGCGAGCGAAGATTGCAAGGATCTTTGAAAGTCATCCAGGGATGACCTGTTTCATAGAGCATGGATAGCTTTTTGCGCCATAGGTCCACGGCGTTGATCACTTTAAAATTCTTAATCTTTCCTTGCGCAGCCATTTCTTCGTATTCGGCGTAGCGCTTTTCAAATGCTTCGCCGAAAAGATCGTGCAAGTCAGGTACTTCGTCGGGCGAAAACAAGGTCCATTGAGCTTCCGAGTTCACCCGTTTCATGAAGAGATCAGGAATCCAGTTGGCAGTGTTCATGTCATGTGTACGACGGCGGTCCTCACCGGTGTTTTTTCGAAGCTCCAAAAATTCTTCAATGTCGAGATGCCAGCTTTCTAGATAGGCGCACATGGCCCCTTTACGTTTACCGCCTTGGTTGACTGCAACAGCTGTATCGTTAGCAACCTTCAGGAATGGAACAATTCCCTGAGACTTACCATTCGTCCCCCTGATGTGAGCACCCATGGCACGCACACGCGTCCAATCATTGCCAAGGCCACCAGCATACTTTGACAAGAGGGCGTCATCTTTAATTGCACTGTAGATACCATCTAGATCATCAGGGATGGTCGTGAGGTAACAACTTGAGAGCTGCGGACGCCGCGTTCCGGCGTTAAACAATGTTGGCGTCGAGCTCATAAAATCAAAGGATGAAAGCACGTTGTAAAATTCAATTGTTCGTTCTTCTCGCTTGGATTCGTTAATGGCAAGCCCCATCGCGACGCGCATAAAGAATGCTTGTGGCAGCTCAAAGTGCGTGCCCCCGTGATGAATGAAGTAACGATCGTAAAGGGTCTGGAGTCCCAGATAAGTGAACTGCTGGTCTCTTTCCGGCTTCAGCGCATTACCAAGTAACTCCAAGTCATAACGCGTCAATTCGTTATCGAGAAGGGCGTGGTCAACACCGCGCCGGATATAGTCTTTGAAGTACCGCGGGTAGCGCTTTGCCATTTCGGCCTGCGTAGCTTTAAAGGGTCTTAAGCCGATAAACGTCAACGCCTCGCGACGCACGTTGTCTAGAAGCAGGCGAGCGGCAACGTAAGAATAATTTGGCTCCTTTTCAATCAAGGTCCGCGCACTCATCACGAGCGCTGGACCTATATTGTCGTCCGGGATCTCATCAAACAGATTGCGTAATGTCTCCTGAAGGATGACTTGCCCATCGACTTCATCAAGACCGCGGCAGGCCTCTGTAACAATCGCTTCAAGGCGCACCATATCCAAGAGCTTTTTCGTGCCATCGGCGAGTTTCGTCGTTATGGTTGGTGTTTTGTCCTGGCGATCGTTCTTCAGTTGTTCCCTTTGGGCGCGCGCGCGCGTGCGCTCTTCGCGATAAATGACGTAGGCGCGGGCAACCTTATGCTCGCCTGAACGCATGAGTGCGAGCTCAACCTGGTCTTGGATGTCTTCGATGTGCGTCGTCCCACCGCCTGGTATGCGCCGGGTGATGGCGTTCACTGCCTGCTCGGTTAACCGGGCGACGGTTTCATGGATCCGGCTAGACGCCGCGGCGGTGCCACCCTCTACCTTGAGGAAGGCTTTGGTCATGGCGACCATGATTTTGTTTGGGTCGAATGTCGTCACCTTACCGTTGCGACGGATGACCCTAAATTCACCTGGTCTGTTGGCAGCGAGCTCTGCTTTGAGATTGTCCAATCCCGCGGCATTTCCCCCGTTATCGTGCGTTGGCGCTATGGTGGACGGCGCATCGGCCGTGGCGCTCGTTATTTTGTCAACCTCCATCTGTTGCCCCTCCTCAAGGGTCGGAACGGATTGTTTTTGCCGTCTCTTCGGCCTTGTGGGAAACCTTAGAAACACGTTTATCTTCGAGACATAATGCCCTGTATAGCACCACAATAGAGTGTGGTCAAGGGGTAATTAAAACACAATATACTGTGGTGAGGCTGTGAAATCGCGGGGGATTATTAGGGTATAGCTTGGGGATAAAGCTGTGAACTATTCGTAAATCAGTGACTTACTTTTCTGCCGGGGAAGGTGTGGATGACTGCCATGGAGGTTCCAGTGATCCATGGATAATGTGACCTCTGTCACAAAGCGAAAGAATTACCAACCGCGCGCCCGGGATCCGGGCGAACGTGCGCTGAACGGCGTCTTGCAAAATAGCCCTTGATCCCGATTCTTTCGGCCATCAAACTGTCTGCCGATTTTAATCTGGACGGGAGGACCCAGCATGGCGCTTGCACATAATCTTGGATTTCCGCGTATCGGGGCAAAGCGCGAACTGAAGCGGGCGTTAGAAAGTTACTGGCAGTGCGCGATCTCTCGCGCCGAGCTTGAGGATACCGGCAGGCGCCTTCGCGCTAAACACTGGGAACAACAGGCCACAGCAGGCTTAGATCTGATCCCGGTTGGTGAATTTTCATGGTACGACCAGGTTTTGGATATGTCCGTTCTACTCGGTGTGGTGCCGCCGCGTTTTGGCAATATCGAAGATGATGTGCCGCTTGATACCTATTTTCGAATGGCCCGAGGCTGTGCGCCAACGGGTGAGGACGTGCCCGCCTGCGAGATGACCAAGTGGTTTGATACGAATTATCACTACATCGTACCGGAGTTTGGGGCCGAGCAGGCATTCCGGATCGCATCCCATTCGCTTTTCGAAGAAATTAAAACAGCACAGGCGGCGGGCCATGCGCTGAAACCCGTGCTCATTGGACCGTTGACTTATCTCTGGCTCGGGAAAATCAAGACCGGGGCATTTGACAAGCTTGGGCTTCTGGATGGCTTGTTACCCGTATATCGAGAGATTCTCGAGAAACTTGCGAGCCAAGGCATACAGTGGGTACAGATGGATGAACCCATCTTAGTACTCGACCTGCCGTCTGAGTGGCAAGCTGCTTTTGAAAAGTGCTACAAAGTATTGCAAGGCACAACTTCAAAAATCTTGCTCTCAACCTATTTTGGTGATCTTTCAGATAATGCCGTCACGGCAACCCATCTACCGGTCGATGGACTGCACATCGATCTCGTTCGTGCCCCGAATCAACTTGAGAACGTCATCGAACTGATGCCTTCCGACATGGTGCTGTCGCTCGGTGCCGTAGACGGACGCAATGTTTGGCGAACGGATCTGAATAACGCCTTGTCCCAGCTCGAACGGGCGGCAGAGCGGCTCGGTGATCGCGTGTGGGTCGCTCCTTCGTGCTCACTGTTGCATTGTCCAGTGGATTTAGATTTGGAGGATAAGCTTGATGAAGAATTGAAATCATGGCTTGCCTTTGCGAAGCAAAAATTGGATGAGGTCGTTGCGCTGAAGCGGGCATTGACGGAGGGACGTGATGCAGTCGCCGATAAGCTCGCGGCATCAAGTCAAGCTATTCAGTCTCGACGCAGATCGCCGCGTATCCACAACGCTGAAGTGGAAGAACGCCTCGATCAAGTCAATGATGCAATGGCGCGCCGCAAGGATGTTTTTGCCTCGCGCATTCTGCTTCAGCAGGAGAAACTCCGCTTACCTAAGTTTCCAACCACAACGATCGGGTCATTCCCACAGACAACCGAGATCCGCAAGACGCGGCGCGACTTCAAGAATGGTAAGCTTGACCGAGAGACCTATGTTGAGCGGATACGCAGCGAGATTGAACATGTGGTGCGCAAGCAAGAAGAGTACGGGCTCGATGTGATCGTGCATGGAGAGGCTGAACGCAATGATATGGTCGAATATTTTGGCGAGGCACTCGCCGGTTTTGCTTTTACGCAAAATGCCTGGGTGCAGAGTTATGGCTCGCGCTGCGTGAAACCTCCGATCATCTTCGGAGATGTCAGTCGGCCGGCGCCTATCACAGTAGAATGGAGCACCTATGCGCAAACGCTCACGGACCGACCTGTAAAAGGTATGCTGACTGGCCCCGTGACTATCCTGCAATGGTCATTTGTACGGGATGACCAGCCGCGCTCGGACACCTGTTTGCAAATAGCGTTAGCGCTTCGGGATGAGGTGGTCGATTTGGAAAAAGCGGGTATTAAGATAATCCAGATTGATGAGCCGGCCATGCGTGAAGGGCTCCCGTTGAGACAAGGGGAATGGAAGCCCTATTTGGACTGGGCAGTGAAGGCCTTTCGGATTGCCGCTGGGGGCGTCAGGAATGATACCCAAGTCCACACTCACATGTGTTATTCGGAGTTTAACGATATCATCGAGGCCATTGCTGACATGGACGCCGATGTCATCACGATTGAAACGTCGCGCTCGGATATGGAACTGCTTGAGGCGTTTATTGGGTTTGAATATCCAAACCAGATTGGCCCGGGCGTCTTCGACATCCATTCTCCTCGGGTCACCCCAGTGAAAGACATGGTAAGGTTGATTCAAAAGGCGGAGCAGCATATCCCGGCAGAGCGACTTTGGCTAAACCCTGACTGCGGTCTAAAGACGCGTGACTGGCCCGAGGTAGAATCTTCACTCAAGAATATGGTGCAGGCTGCACGCATCCTGCGGGAGGGTGGTGATGCCAACGCAGCGGCGTAAGTTGGCCGTGTTGTTGATTCGCCCACCTAACTTGGCGTGACTGTGGGACATTACCTAAGCTGACGGTATCGCAAGCGTAGGTGTTATTCGGTCGCCCTTTCGGGG
>JAPUIX010000074.1 GCA_027296625.1 Gammaproteobacteria bacterium
CTGGGCAATCATTCGGATCTTTTCGCCAATCTTGAGAATGCTCCCCTCAAGCAGATATCGAACGCCCAGTTCCTTTGCGATCTCCGTGATCCGCATTTGCGTGTCTTGATAAGCAAAGGAGGAATGCCGCGCTATGACGAACAAATCACGGAATCGGGACAAATTGGCGATGATCCCTTCCGTCATGCCGTCACATAAGTAACGCAAATCCTCGTCACCGCTCATGTTGGTTATCGGGAGGATGGCAATAGAAGGACGCGCAGGCAATGAAAGCTTCTTAGGCTTCCGAGAGTAAGATCGCACCGTTTGGGCGCTCGGCTTTTCGGGCCAGATCCGATAAATCTCTACAGGCTCTGAGATGTTCTTTAGCGTCTGGGCACCACCGTATTCGTACTCGAGCGGAAGCTTGTCTCTGACCTGCTCATACATGTTTCTGGAGATGCACACGCTGCCCGCCTCGGCGAGCTGCTCCAACCTGGCTGCGATATTGACGCCCTCGCCATGCAGATCATTTCCGCTCACGATGACGTCGCCCAAATTGATACCGATGCGGAACTCGATGCTTCGAACATCGGGACCGTCGACATAGCGCGCCGCCATCGCGCGCTGAATATCCACTCCGCACCGCACCGCATCGACGGCGCTAGGGAACTCAGCAAACAGGCCATCGCCCATAGTCCGTACGACCCGGCCGTTGCAGTTGGCTATCGTTGGCGCAATCAGGTTTTGAAAGTGGTGCTGAAGGGTCTCAACCGTCGCGGTTTCATCGTCGCTGATCAGGCGGCTGTAACCGCGGACGTCAGCGAACAGTATTGCGGCAAGTTTCCTGACCGTGCCGGTGGATTTGGGGCTCGGCCTTTCGGGCATTTCTTTCTCACCCATGGCCTGAACATCTCTATTTCAGCTCGACGCACGTGCGCTTGGTTTAAGCTCATAATTCCGAACTCTTTAGGGTATAACAAACTCCGGCCATGTTGCATCCGAGTAAAACCCACGTGACCAACCCGGTGCTACTTTCGGATCCGGTGAATGGTTCAACAACAGAGCGTTCTGTGGATCGAACGCGAATTCGATGTTATGCGGGAACGGTTCTTTATCTGTGGCTTTACTTTTTACGTCCCCAGTACGGTTCATGATGGTCCGGCCCTCTTTCTTGCCCAACCGATGATCGTCCACGGGATGTATCAGGCCGAAGGCATGCCCCGCCTCATGGAGTGCTGTCCTCAAAAAGGCAACGTCCAGGTCCCCAAGGCGTTTACCCTTCGCCTCGTGCGCTACCGGCTTAGGCTCTGGACCGAGGAGAACCAGAGGATCGTAAAAGACCGCCGCTCCTTCGCGCCAAAAATCATCCGACGCCACGCTGTCAAACATAAACCCAAACCAGCGTTCCGCTGGGTCGTCTGGGTCCTCGTCAAACCGTGAAGCCACGAGCATCCAGAGCCGCCAGGACGTCTCATCGCGCTTGAACCCGAGATCTTGTTTCGTTTTGAGATGGTCGTTGAGTTGTTTTTTCGTGAGTTCGACGGCATCGCGGATATCCATGTTGCCGTCGGAAAGGTCGATGTCGAAACCGGTCTTGCGAAACACGCCGGTGAAGGATTCCGACGCCCCGCTACGGAGATTTGCAACGGGAATCCAGTGCCGATGCTGCATCACGTCCACCTCAAGGCGACAACCGCGATAGAAAGGTGAGGTCTTGGTGGCGATCAAGCGATAATGATCGGTGCCGATGCTGGCCTCGCCGGTCAGTCGCAGCGTGTCCTGTGGAAGATCGTCGTGCCTGACTAATTGTTGCGGACAAGAGATCTCAAAATGGCTTTGTTGGGGGGCGCTGACATTGGGAAACCAATTCCTATCCCATGAGTGATGATCTGCATCGAAGCTGAGCTTTCCTGAATCATAGGAAACGCTATTATTCTCCTTGCATTTCAGATGGCCGAAATAACCTGCCCAAGGAAGCTGCGGATACCAGTTAGGGTCGATATACAGGTGGTATTGGGTGATTGGTTCGGGAAACCCGCTGGCATCCCCGTCATATCGGTACAGATCGGCCGAAATCAGAAAGTCGCCGAAACGTTCAGCTGCACCGTCTGATGCCCGTTGGATTCGCAGAGGACCGCACAGGCGTTTGTCGGAGTCATCATCCTCAGGCTGAAGCTGAAGGTACCATCCGCCATCCAGCGCTTCCATACTCAAGAAGGATTTGGGCGACCCTCCAATGATCTCCCATGGACTGGCGTCCACTGAATCCCTCCAGTCGGACCGATCGAGGCCGTGCCAATCCGATTCCGGGATCAGCGGCATCTCATGATCCGAATCGGACGAAGACTCGGGCTTCTGGGGATTACCGGAGATGGCCATTTCGCCCTCCCTTATGCGGATTCTCGACCCTTAGCGACTATCCGCGACAAATCATCGTAGTTCCCGATCACGAGAAAGCAGCGCAAGCGGTATCGCGGCACGCTCACACAATTCTGGACTCGCGTATACTGGTGCTCTTGCAGGTCTTCCATAACGAGAACGACATCGACCCAACGCACATTGGTCTTGAGCAAACCGGGCCCGATCAACTACATTAACATACTACCGTGGAGTGAGAGCTACGAAAATTCCAACCCTATGACGAGACACGAGAACAAATCTCGGCGGTTACAATGGCTGGTCCAAGGGCTAACTCCTTGAAAAAAGGGGTTACAACATATGCCATATTTCTTGCAGATCCCACAGTCAGTCACTT
>JAPUIX010000075.1 GCA_027296625.1 Gammaproteobacteria bacterium
ATCCTCTAGAGACTGGCGAGCTGGTCTCTCGGTTGACCTCTTCCACCATCTTAAGAATGTGCACTCGTTTTACATCTGCCCCGGCCGCGTCCAAGCGCGGTCTGATCGTATCCGCGATATCGTCCTCACCAGAGAGTAAAATCACGTCACCGATCGGACATGGTGAATGATCGACAGGCCAAGCATTACCGAGACTCGTATGCGCGGCCATTGCTATCGTGACCAACGATTTCCCCAAGCCGGGATCACCGACGAGGATTGAAACTTTGCCGAGGGCGATTCGACCGGGCCAATGCCATTGAATCTTTTCTGGCTTCACGTCAGCAGCGCAAACAATTACCGCAGAGCTTTGTGCGTGCCCCTTAGCGTTCTTCCATTCTTGTTGTTCTTTAACAGAATCCCGTATACCGGTTTTCCCAATCCATTGTTTCGGCGGCTTAACCGCGCAACCCTTGATAGCTTCCCACAACAACCGCTGAAGACGCTGTCGGTCGGGCCCCGTAATTGACGCATACCCATCCCAGCTGCGCAGCTGTGCTTGTAGCCAGTCGATAACGTCGCCTTTATCGGGAAGATTCGGAAGGTGGGCTAATAAAGCGTCCGGCGGATTATTGAGCACTTTCAGCGCCTGAAAAACGGCGCGGGCGTACTTCTCTCCCGAGTTATCATTGTCAGGAAAAACGACAACCGTCTTCCGGCCCGACAGCGGTGCCCAGTCGGTTTTGTTAACTGCGGCGCTGCCGTTTTGCGAGGTGACAGCGACAAAGCCGAGTGACCGAAGGGCAGTTGCGCATTTTTCTCCTTCGACAACTATGACAGGTGTCGATGGATCCGCTTTGGTTAGTTTCTCAAGCCCGAATAAGGGGCGCGGGTCAGGAAGGCTTTTCCAGCGCCACTTGCGGTTACCTTCGCTATCAATGCAGAACGTGAGCGGCAAAAATTGCTTGTCTTCGCTTGGTGAATCAAAGCGATCCACGTACATGAGCTGCTTGGCGTTAGCATCGCGGTAGGTCCATCGCATTGTCGGGCGGCCAAACTTGAAGTGTGTTGGGTATGGCGGAGGCGCGTCATCGGGTACGGGGGTTATAGGTGTCCATTGCTCTTGTGGTGGTTGCGGTTTCGTCATTGCATCTGCGCCACTAGACCATAACCCACGGTCCCGAAGTGCAGCGATCACCGCTTCTTGCGGACAGCCCGCGTGACAGTGAACTAATACTCGTTCGTCACTTCCATTAGAGACGGATAAACTCGGATTCTTATCATCGTGCGCAGGACAACAAGCGATCCAATTATCGCCATTTTTGTGCCCCCCGAGTGCTTCCGCTAGAGTGGCAGTGTCCATCATGGCCTGGCGAAATGCGGTGCACCCATCTCAGGAGTTCCGGAGCCTTAGAACTGAGATGAGAGCGCTGGCCGCCCAACGCGGAATCAACCGATGAGTCACAGCCCAGATGATCGTCGCCTTTGTGCGCGCTTTGAGGACCTTAGAGAGTTTCGACACAACGTCGAATAAGTGTGGCAGCTTGCGATCGCTGCTCACAGCCGATCTCGCAACTTCGTTCATAGCTGACGACGCTTCTACTTCATCCCGCGGCATTTTGTTTTTTGGCCTCCACCCATCCCTTGATAGCGGACTCGGACCAAGCTACAGAATTCGGTCCGATTTCTATGGATTTGGGAAACACGCCAAGATCCATCCACCTATAGATGGTTCTGCGCGACTTGTTGCCGGCGATTCGCCTAACTTCTTCAATGGGCAGAAAGCGGTCATTGATCATCGTTGGGTCTCCTGAATACGCATGTCTCACCCTTTAATGCTGAAAATTCAGCGAAATGGACGGGCTGGCAACGTAAGTGTCGGGAAACAGAAGGGAAAAAAATTACAAAAACCCAATAGGAACACACTGAAAATTCAGCGTGCAAGTTGAAAAGTCAGGCCCTGGTATTGGTGGATTTAGTCTTACGGGTAGGTCAACAAAAATCGGGTCCGATAGGCGTGAGCCTGGTGGTATGGGAAAAATGGATCCTTGTTAAGGCCCATGAAAGCTTTAAGACGGTTTCTAATTTTGGACATGTGATGTTGATACTTCTCCTTATCATCTGAGTGCTTAAAATCTTGGAAAGTAAATTCACCATCCTGTTGCGCCAAGACTTTCAAGGTTGCCCAGACCTCGTCTGGCGCATTGCCTCGGCGTCCGTCCTTAAACCCCATTTTGGCAAAAGTGTATTTTCGACGAATATCATCAACCATAATTTCCGCTGCATCTTCTGCTATAAACCTGATTACAACTTTGTCCCACTGTGCGCCTTCTGGAGTAGGAAACTGCGCAGAAGATGATTTTGTTTTCTCCATTCTGGTCGGCAGAAAAGCTTCAAACCCCTCCATACAAATGGGACGCATCGTAGGCGGGATATATTCATCAAGATTCAAAGCGCCACCACACTCCCAGCCAAGGAGCTTTCTCGACGTAATGCCACTGTCACTGCCAATATACAGCTCAATAAATGCCTGTGTTAAAATACACGTGTGTTCCAAGTGGTCCCGCCAAACGAAAACACCGCTAGGCAATCGCTTTATCGCGTGTTCCTCCCATCTCGGATAGTTTTCATCGTCAAACTCGTCGGCTTCTGTTAGGCCACTCTCTCTTAGGTCACTCTGTATCGTAAAGTGCTCCATCTTATGTATATAGTGCCTCCACTCTTGAGGCTGCATTGTGTGGAGCGTCCCATCGGCGTCGAGATAATGTGCCGCCATAAATAACGGGCCGGGCCAGGCTGCGCGGTCTGCTAGAATGCGACAAAGTTCAGTTGGTTTGATAAACGACGAGGTGACATAGGGTATCCCGCGGACGGGAATAGCTTCCCGGTCATTTATCAAGATTTGTTTTGTGCTCGTAGTTTGCATGCTCCGATCGCGCCTAAACCAACCTAACTTCTCAGCGTCACCACCTTGCTTTCCGTTGCGGAAGGATGCTCTGCAACTTCGCCGCCCACTTCTCAAGCGCCAGGCGCTTCTCCGGCATGTAGTCGTGCCGGTCATACGTGCGTTCTAGTTTCGGCGGGATATGGTTTAGGACTTTGTCCACCCCCTTGCCAGGGATTAGAGCCCGCATCATCGTCGATGCAGTACGTCTTAAATCATGCGGCGTAAATTGGGGGATGCCGAACACAGCAAGGTTACGGCTGACCGCTTGGCGTAGTGTCCCTTCGTTCATCGACTTTGTGCCGTTCTTCTTATCGGGGAACACGTAGACAGAATCACCGCCTAGGGCATAAGCCTCTCCAAGGAGCTCAACAGCGAGATCGGGTAACGGCAGCCTGTGTTCATAGCCGTTCTTTGTCCTACTGGCCGGGATTGTCCAGATGCGCCCACGCAGGCCGATTTCGCTGCGGGCTGCGTCGGACACCTCAATGGAACGCTGTGCGGTGACCAAGAGGAATTTCAGGGCAAGCCGGGTGCGTTTTTCTATATTGGACTTATCGAGCCCGTTCCAAAATGCTTTGATCTCATCGGGGGTCAATGTGCGCCCACGTTCCTTTTCCTCGTGGGGGAGCTTCATGCGAGTGAACGGGGTTGCCTCCAAGATCCCCCGATCAACCGCGAAATTGAACATCTTCCTGACAAGTGCTAAGACCCGATTGGCCTGGACGGGGGCGTCTATGTCATCAAGGAGCAGCACGAGGCCCCGACGTTTGATCTCCCCGACCTTTAGCTTTTTCCATTTCGGCAAAACGTACACGTCCAGCATCCGCTGATCCTCACGCCAAGACCGCTTTTTCTTTTTGGCGTGAAACTCCATGTATTCGTTAGCCAGGTCTGGGATCGTGGGGGCGGTTCTGGCACGGGCAGACTCCTGTTGTTTCACAGCTCCGGGATCGATGCCTTGTTCTAGCTGTGCCATCGCCTTTGCATGACGCTTGTGTGCCATAGCCAAGCTGACTGATGGATAGGTGCCGAAAGACATCCGGCGGGGGCGTTTGTTAAAGCGGTAAAGGAAGATCCAAGTCTTGCGACTCTTGGGAGAGATGCGAATAGCGAAGCCCTTGCCGTTGTCCTCGAAGGCTTCGTACCGTTGAGGCCGGGGCTTAAGGCTGCGGATACTTCGATCCGTGAATTTCACAGTGGATCCGCGTCAAAGGTTTTGTTTGCTACCCAAAATATGTATGGGTAGCATTTTAACCGTCGCTTGGTGACACAACAAGTCACACGACGGCACAATTTGGACCTTACAATATAGAAGGTTGGTGGATAACAGGTTTGACATGGGAAGTCAGCAAATGCCATTGAAGCTGACTCTTAATCAGCGGGTCGCAGGTTCGAGCCCTGCACGGCCCACCATCACATACAGCGAGGCTTGGGCGATTACGCTTAAGCCTCGTTTTTGCAGCTAATAGCTCTATAAGTTATTGAATATTATTATAATCTACAGGGAGTAGTTATCCGTACACACTTGTGACGACTCACAGTTTAGGGCACAATCGCTGAGCAGGAGAAACTGCTCGTCAATGCAAAACGGATTGACAGGAGAAGTCGCCTACGAAGCGTTCGCCGAAATTTGAGTAAG
>JAPUIX010000076.1 GCA_027296625.1 Gammaproteobacteria bacterium
CGCCGGTTTTAGCTTGAAAGACTTCCATGACCGACTACTCTCGGCAGGATCAATTGCGTTGCCACTAGTGATTCGGCATGTATTTGGTGACAGTATGTGGGCCGCGGTTAAGGGTATGGTATTTAGTGATGTAGTGGTCGAAACGGCATGACGACTGGTGGACCTTAATTCTGACTTCCGTGCGCACACTCTTACGATCGCCGCTGCTTGCCGCTCTACTAGTCAGCATCGCAGTTTTTCTCGGTATCGTCGGGCTGCGCAACACCGGAAGTTTTGAAGGGCTGGAACTCGCTGCCTACGATTGGTCGATTCGCTTACGACCATCTATTTCTGAGCCGTCTGATCGCATCGTCCTTGTTGCCGTCACTGAACGCGATATCCAAAACCAAGGGCGCTGGCCGTTACCGGATGCGATTATCGCGCGTGTTTTGAAATTGATTGGTCAATACAAGCCGCGCGCCATCGGCTTAGATATCTATCGAGACATCCCCGTGCCACCGGGCCGAGATCAGCTCAATGCAGTGCTGACAAGCGACCCCAGCATTATTGCAGTGATGAAATTCGGCGGTGGCACACAAGCAGGCGTACCACCACCGCGTGTGCTCGCTAATACAGAC
This sequence comes from Gammaproteobacteria bacterium, assembly GCA_027296625.1. Taxonomy (NCBI): domain Bacteria; kingdom Pseudomonadati; phylum Pseudomonadota; class Gammaproteobacteria; species Gammaproteobacteria bacterium. Next base: position 618 of record JAPUIX010000076.1, read on the forward strand.
CAAATAAGCTTTAACGATGTTATCGTCGATCCCGGGGGTATCGTTCGGCGCGGCCTGCTTTTTTTGGATGACGGCAGGACCGTGTTCCATTCGTTTGCCCTGCGTCTCGCTCTGACCTATCTGCAGGCCGAGGGGATCGTGCCACAACCGGATCCCGTTCATCCGCAGCACATACGGCTTGGAGAGACCACCGTACGTCCGTTCGAAGCAACCGATGGCAGTTATATCAATGCCGATGCAGCGGGATATCAGTTCTTGCTTGATTATCGCCATGCGCCGCATTCATTTCCGTCGTTTTCACTAACAAGTCTGTTGGCGGGGGAAGTTAAGCCCGAAGGTCTAGCGGACAAGATCGTACTTATCGGGGTTACGGCAGAAAGCGTTAAGGACCTGTTTTATACACCTCACAGTCGTGCGCTGTACGTGAATCAGGAGATATCAGGAATCGAGCTGCATGCGCATATCATCAGTCAACTTCTGAGGTTTGGCTTAGATGGTGATGCTCCCCTAAAGACAGTAAGCGACAGCACGGAAGTACTCTGGATTCTAGTGTGTGGCATTTTAGGTGGTGTCGTAGGCCTGCGCATTCGTTCATCTTGGCGCTTCTCGTTGGTTGCAGCCGGTGGTCTCACCATCCTGGCTATCGTTGCCTACACGTCGTTTCTGTCTGGCATCTGGGTGCCTATCGTACCGCCTGCGATTGCGTGGATCTTGTCCGTCGCGCTCATCACCGCCTACATGGCCAATCGCGAAAAACAACAGCGGTCGGTGCTCATGAACCTGTTTTCGAGACACATTTCTGCCGATCTTGCAGATGCCATCTGGCGGCAACGCGATGAATTCTTCCAAGGGGGCCGACCTCGCTCGCAAGAGCTGACCGCCACAGTTATGTTCACGGATCTGCAAGGGTTCACCGCGATATCTGAAAAGCAGACCCCGCAGGCTTTGATGGATTGGCTGAATGACTATATGGAAACGATGACTCCACTCGTGATCGATCATGGGGGTGTGATTCTCAGGTTTATCGGTGATGCTATTATGGCAGCGTTCGGAGTACCGATCGCACGGACGACGGAGGCAGAGATGCAAAGGGATGCCCTAAACGCAGTGCATTCGGCACTTGCTATGCAGCGTATGCTTATCGAGCTCAATGCTCGTTTGCAGGAACAACAACTACCGATGATCGGCATGCGCATCGGTATTTTCACCGGACGGATGGCGGCCGGCAGCATTGGCAACGCTCAACGACTTGAGTACAACGTTCATGGCGATACCGTCAACACTGCGGCAAGGTTGGAGAGTTTCGACAAAGACAGTTTTGTGCCTGATTATCTCAAGAGCCCCTGCCGTATTCTTATTGGTGAGGCCACACGGAATTATTTGGATGAAAAGTTCGAGACACAAGGCGTGGGCCAGTTGCAGCTGAAGGGTAAAGACCAAAAGGTAGCTATCTATCGCGTGATCGGCCAAAAGCAGGAATGACCACCAAACCTTGGCGTGGTTGATGTGACATTTCCCACAAAAACACCCTGATTTGTACGTCTACTTACTTGCCCTCAGACGGGAAATTCCGTAGGCTGAAAAGCGAGACGACAGGTAAGTTCCTACCGCATGTTTCCGCTGGTGGGATTGGCCAAGGTGGAAGACCGAACCGCACATCATGCTTCCAACCCACAGTTGGCACGAGATCGTGCCACTGCGAATAGGATAGTGTTCGGCCCGACCACAGTTCCCCGGCTCTCCAGTTCGATTTCCTTGTGCTCGCTGTTGTTGCTCCTCTTTATAGGTGTGTTGTCGGTGTCTGCTTTTGCGGCTAGCCGAGCGTCGCCTGCCGAATGGATGGAGGCGGGGACCGGCTGGTACCGGATCGGCGATTTCCAGCAGGCGCTTGTGCATTGGGAGCGGGCCGTCGCTGAATACAAAGCAGCCGGAGATCTCGAAGGGCAGGGGCTCGCCCTTGTCCAGGCGGCCGAGGCCCATCTCGCCTTGGGGCAGCACCCGAAGGCATTCGATAACCTCCAACGCGCCCTGGCGCTGGCGGAAAAAGCAGGCAACCCATCCCTAATGGCAATGGTGACAAGCAGTCTCGGCAACGCCTATCTATTCGCGGGTCGTGAGGCAGAAGCCAAGCAGTTGCTGGAATCCAGCGTCGAGCTCGCGACCAAAACCGGTAATCCCGGTGTTGTCGCGTCGGCGCTTAACAATCTAGGCGGCCTGCTCGCATCGAAAGGCAGTTTTAACGATGCCGCATCGGCCTACAAACGTGCACGTGATGCCGCCGGAAAGGCTGGTAATGCCGGCCTGGCCCTGCGCGCATCAATAAACTTAGCACGTATCTTGGTCGATACCGGTCAGCGCGAAGAGGCGGGTGAGTTGCTTGCCGTTGTTCAAAAAGAGATAAGGGCGCTCCCCCCCTCACACGACAAGGCTTATGAGCTGATAAGCGCCGGCCGTCTTTACGTTCGATTGTCATCGTCCGGTAACGAAGGTAGCGACCAATGGAGAGCACAGGCACACAAGGTACTCAACTACGCACTTGTAGTTGGCGAGGTTGCCTACGACAAGCGCGCGCAGTCGTATGCGCTGGGGTACCTCGGGCAACTCTATGAACAGGTAGCGCAATATGAGGATGCGGCCCGACTCACGCAACGCGCCATCGTTTTCGCGGAACAGTCGGGTGCGCCGGAGATCCTCTACCGTTGGCAATGGCAAGCTGGGCGCGTGCTTAAGTCACAGGGTAGGACTGAAGACGCGATCCTTACCTACCAGCGTGCTGTTTACACGCTGCAAACGATTCGCCAGGACCTGGCCGCTGGTTATGGCGGTATTCGTACATCGTTTCGCAAGTCCGTCGGGCCGGTGTTCTTTGAGCTGGCGGACCTCTTGCTACAGCAATCCGCGTCGGTGTCCGATGCAAAGAAGGTAGAACAATATCTCGTAGATGCACGCGATACGGTGGAGCTTCTCAAGGGCGCCGAGCTTGAGGACTACTTCCAGGATGATTGTGCTGCCGCGTTTAAGGCAAAGACTGCGGGTATTGATCAGTTAGCGCCGCGTACGGCTGCCCTCTATCCGATCATATTGCCGGATCGCACAGAGCTCTTGCTCAGTTTACCGGATGGTCTAAAACGGTTTACCGTGAACGTTGATGCGCAAACCCTAACCAGCGAAGTTCGAATGTTTAGGCGGCGGTTGGAGAAACGAACCACTCACCAATATCTGCCGCATGCACAGCGCCTGTACAAATGGATCATCGGGCCTATCGAAACGGAGCTGACGAACCAAGCGGTTGATACACTCGTCATTGTGCCCGATGGTGCGCTGCGGACGATCCCGATGGCGGCATTGCACGATGGCAAACAGTTTCTAGCGGCGCGCTATGCGCTCGCAACAACCCCAGGTTTAACCCTAACTGACCCGCGCCCCATCAGGCGGGACAAGGTGCAAGTGCTACTCAGTGGTCTCAGTGAATCGGTGCAAGGATTTCCTGCACTTCCGAATGTCAGCCAGGAGCTCATGACCATCGAAGAACTATATGGTGGCACCGTCTTACTGAACAAAGACTTCATCGTTCCGAAAATGGAGCAAGCACTATCTGAGAAACCATACTCTATTGTCCATATTGCATCACATGCACAGTTCGATGCTGATGTTGCCAAGACGTTTTTGCTGACCTATGACAGCAAGCTAAGCATGGACTCGCTCGAGAAATTCATAGAGCTTACTACATTCCGAAAGGATGCTGTCGAGTTGCTTGTGTTAAGTGCCTGCCAGACTGCGGCCGGCGACGACCGAGCGGCGCTTGGGCTTGCCGGCATTGCGGTAAAGGCCGGCGCCCGCAGCGTGCTTGCCACGTTGTGGGTGGTTAACGATCGGGCTTCAGCGTTGTTGGTGTCTGAGTTCTACCGGCAGCTTCAGGATTCATCGACATCCAAAGCGAAAGCGCTTCAGCGAGCTCAGCTATCGCTCCTAAAGGACCGGCGTTATCGGCATCCTGGTTATTGGAGTCCGTTTTTGCTCATCGGCAACTGGTTGTAGGTGCAGGGCTTGGAAATGCCGCCGGGATTGCGATTTCTTCAGCTCGGTGTGAGAAATACCACAACAGTAGGGGCCAAGGGCGTGAGGTGGATCGGAAACCGGCGTAGGCTTGTATTAGAGCTAAGGCAGGAGAACAAGCCATGAAGATCATTTCGTCCTCACCCAAGTTTATAAGCTTTGCGGTGGTTGTTGTCTTAGTTGGAGTATCCACGCACACGTTCGCTGCATCGGGCGAACAATCAGCTGTGACCTCGGATTCTGCGTCGATCAAGTCGGCAAGCGCGGCACCGATATTGACGTACAGGCCTCCGTTGCGTGGTGCGCCGACGACACGCGTTGGCGGCGGTACGCGGAGTTCGAGCTATGCGTTATTGACATTGACGGCCCTAGCTCCCAACCATACGGGTTATACATTCAGCGACACGCCGACACTGTATTGGTACGTTTCCAAGGCCATTAATCTGCCGATAGAAATCACCCTCACTGTTGAAGAGACGACAGAGCCGTTGCTTGAAGTGACGCTTGATGCGCCGATCCAGAACGGGATTCACGCGCTGCGCTTAAAAGATCACGGTATGTCTCTCAAGCCGGGCGTGGAGTACCAGTGGTTTGTGGCCGTGGTCAGAGACCCTGATCAGCGATCGAAGGACATTCTTGCTGGCGGGTCGATTAAGTGGGTAGCGGCGTCGCAAGCGGTTCAGGCGCGACTCGATGAGACAGGCAAGGTCGATTGGCCGTCGGTCTACGCAGAATCCGGGCTCTGGTACGACGCGGTAGAAGGAATCTCCAAGCTCATTGATGCAGACCCAGCCGACCTCAAGTTGCGCGAGCAACGCGCTTCGCTGCTGGACCAGGTTGGCCTGGTGGAGGCGGCGGCTTACGATAGAAACAGGAGTAAGTAGTTCCTGGACCGGCGCCGGTAACCGTGCTGGCCCCACATGGAACACGGAGCACAAACCCTGACACTCGGACTTAGCTTTGAGTCTTTTGGTTTATTCGCCCCTTCGGTCAAGCCGAGGACAAGGGCGGCCGAAACGCGGCCCCGTTAGGGGGCCGGGGAAGGAAACCCGGCGTCCGTCCGCGGGCACCATGGATGTGCCCTCGGCGGACCCATTGAGGCAACCGTCGGTCCGAGGTTGCCCACCACGTATTTGAGTGGTGGGCCGAAGAGCGCGGGGGAGCGTTTGTTTGGTTACTTTCTTGTCGCGACAAGAAAGTAACCCGCGTACGGGGCCGGCGCCCCGGTAATACATTGTCGCCGAAGGCGACTCACGTGTTCGGGAGAACGTCCTGGTGCCGCGAGTTCAGCCAACCGACAGGTAGTGTAAAGGTTTCAAAACACCCGGCCCACTAATCTAAAGTGCACACCATCATCCTGCAGCGTGTCGCTGGGATTGTCGATGTCGTCTAGGGCTTCGGCCCAGTAAAGTTCTGCATGAAATTTGGGGTGCGGGTTCCACAGGATCCCTAAGCCTATACTCTCGATGCTGTCGGGATCAGGGTTCGGAGCATCCTTGTTCTCCGCCCGACCGGCATCGACAAACGCCGCAAGCTGTAAGTTGCTCTGACCGGATTCAGAGCGAAAGATCGGCATGCGGAACTCGAACGAAACGGCGTACCCCTCATCGCGCACGAGCTGGTTCTGGCGATAACCGCGGACACTGTCAATGCCACCGACAGCAAATTTCTCCAAAGGCAGCAGTGGATCATCGGAGAGTTGGATATCGGCGCGAAAGATAATCTGATGACCGGCATCTCCTAGTCGCCGCGCCCACTGGAACTGCCCAAGCCACGTCAGGAACTCGCTATCAGGTGTGTTATCGTTAATTGTTGCGCCGAAGGCATCGATTCCGAAGCTGAACGCTGAGCGCGCCGCCATCACCTGATTTTGGCTTCGACTCAGCCAATCTTGGCTGAATCTGAGGACCGCCACATCACTTTCACCGTCCTGCGCACCAGGTGAGAAGGAAAACGGTATGTCGAGCAGAAACGTATCGCTACTTCGCCGCTCGAGCGCAAATCCCAGGGTGAACTGCTTGTTTGGGGTCCGGTACAAGGGGTGGGCGAGCTCAATGCCGATGGTTTCGCTTTCGCTTTCAACATCAATAGCGTCAAAGGGTTCTTCGACGACCTCAGATTCGCTCTTATCGTAGCGCAGGCTCAGCGTCGTATCCTTGACCGTAATAGGTAGCGTGTAGTTGAGGGCAAGATCGTCGCCGATGGCATCGAGGCCTTCGGCAAAGCCAACTTCACCACTGAGTACATCCCCCCGACCGGCAAGATTGCGATAACTCCCTTGCAGGAACAAACGTGCCTCGCCGATGCTCGGAGATAGTTCGTTATCCAGACCAATTTGTAACTCGTAGGGTGACTTTTCGAAAACGCGGGCCCGCAATATCGCCTCGCCCGGGCGATCGCCCGGTGCTAGTTGGGCGTTAATACGATCTACTAGCGGGCTTTGCAGCAGGATTTGCAAACGTTCCTCCAGGTCTTTGACGTTTAGCGGTGGGCCTGCGCCAAGGGCCAATCGCCGGCGGAAATAGTCCGGGCGAAATCGGTCAACGCCTTCGATGTCTATACGCGCTAACCGTCCTTCGATGATTTGAATTTGAATAATGCCATCGGCAACTTTTTGGTCTGGGATCATGGTACCGGAGTTAATGTAGCCCCTATTGACATAATAGAGTGTCAGACGTTGGCGTAACTCCTGGAGTTCTTCATTGGTAATCTGGCGGTTTTCGAATGATACGGTGACTTCTCGAAGCTCTTCGTCGGAAAAGACGGTGTTACCAATGAGATCAAACTGGCGCACAAACACGCGCGCGGCAAACGGCGCTCGCTCCTCCGGCGCGGGTTTTACTGGTGGGAGTTGAAGCTGTGGTACTTCCGGTTTTTCAAATTCAGGCAATGGCGGGCGTTCATCGCTGGGCCGTCTTTCGATGATCGAACCTGCCGGCGGCGTTGAGACCTGGGCGCAAACCGAGTTACTGACGAAATACGCGACGACTATGCAGACAGGCGCTGCATGCCGAAGTAGCTGTTTCTTACAGTGCTTGAAACTAGATGCAACCGAGATACCGCTGGTCTTTTCCATTGGTCCTCCCGAGTTCCAACCGCCCGCTGCCAAGACCCGGCTATGGAAAGTAGGGCTAGCTTCGTTCTACTGGAGCGGTTGGGTTTCATTCTATTATGCTCGCATACTGTGTTATTAATGGCTGTGGCATTTACCACAATGGCCGAAACCATGATTGGTGGCTTAGCGGAGCGCTTCTCGTAATTCCTTTGTTATTGCCGACATCCGAAGGCAGCTAATGTCAGTGTGTGCATGTTTGTGTCCTCATGCCAAGTGTTGGGTATTTTGGCTGACTTGATCGCAGCTTCCGCCAATCCCGTAGCATAAACGCTCGGTAGATAACCGTCGGGATCAATCGGTGTGCCGCCCCGGCCCGCCACGATAAAGCTACTCTGCCCCTCGCGGTTACGGGCGACGCAACGCTCGGGTAAGAGGCTACTCGCATCGAGAAACGATTCGGGCAGCGCCGTAATGCTACCGGCGATATCGGTATCGGGCGAGTCGATCACGATGCTGCCGGCGATGCTCTGGGTCGAGGAGGCCTGGATCACACTATCGGGAGTGGCAAAGAAGTTGCCGGCGACGATCCTTATATTGCCCCCCGGTCCGCCGAAGGCATTG
>JAPUIX010000077.1 GCA_027296625.1 Gammaproteobacteria bacterium
ACGGTAGAGGACGCGCTGCGTTTGGTCAAAGCCGGCACGAAGAAGCTCTCCGATGCTCCTGACGAACTGAGTACCACGCTATTGGCTTCAGCCAACTCGCTCACGGTGACGTTGACTTTGAGATTGATACGCCCCGAATCCAATATTGTGGGTAGAAACCTCAATGCAATACCGAATTCCTTGAATTCTATGGTGGGTGCGGCGCCTACACCTCCGCCGCCGGGGACCGGAATCGGGAATTCACCTCCGGAAATAAACGTGGCCTCTTGCCCCGTCAGTGTCGTCAGCGTGGGCTCGGCGAGAATCTTTGCCAGGCCCTTATCCCTTGCCGCATTGAGAACGGAATTGAACATGAAGTCGCCGCTTTCGAAATTGGCGAATACTCCATTGTCGCTGATATCAAGCGGAACATCCGCCCCCAAAGGTATACCGGAAGGGACGACTGCGCCGCCACTTACAAGTCCGAAGGCCAGGTTGCTCGAGTTGAGTATGGCATTGAAATCGATATCGAAAATCCTCCCGAGTGTACGACTGAGCTCGGCGACTTTGACTTCCAGCATCACCTGCTGCGCTCCACCGATCTGCATGAAATTCACCACTCCCCCCGCGGCGCCGCCCTTATCTTTTCCTCCGCGCTGGCCCGTCGGTAGAAAGCTGCGTGCCAACTCTAACGCCGCCTCCATCTTCACCAAGCTGGACGCTTGGCCGCTTAAAACCAGCGATCTCTGAGACGAACGCACCTCGATATTTTCGGTCGGCAACAACTCGTGCAGCTTGCGCTTCAACGTGGCCAGATCGTGCGTGACTTCCAAATTTACGGTGGTAATGACCCGATCGTCTCTGTCCCAAAGCACAACGTTGGTGGTTCCCAGTGCTTTACCCACCACATAAATTTGTTGGGCGCGTAAAATCAGGATATCGGCGATCGCAGGATTGCCGATGGAAATCTTTTTTACCGGCGTCTTCAGCTGAAGTATGCGGGACTTGAAGAGCGGAACCTCCAGCGTCAATCCGGATTCAGGTCTTGGTATCCAGTCCGTCACTTGCTGTGCATTACTGATCGCAGGATAGTACAAACTCAGTACAAGCAGGCATAATAATGCTGCTGCAGCGAAAGATGATCTATCGTTGATATTCGCTCCGAACAAAAAGCTAGCTGTAATTTTTCTCTTCATGGCGAGTACTTATCTTCTCGAGGTTTACACAGCGCTGGGAAACCTCATTAGATTTTAACCTTCGTCTTGTTTACCTTGGTCCCACGTATGATGGTCACCGTGCCTGGAGGATGACTAGTGTGCTTCTTTTTATTTTGTATCTTTTTCTTGTTCGTCTGGCTTTTTGGCGCGACCTTCGAATCAGCAAGAGGATTGCGTAACGTCAGCTGAATCGAGCCTTCGGATCTGGCGTTGACAAGTGCCTCGGACTGCCGGGGAGACATTTCCATGGTCACAGCACGGACAATGACAGGTTCATTCTTTCCCGGGTTGGCCGTCTGGTCCACCGCTAGCACCTTGATGTTTTTAAGAAGCGTCTGTGTCACCGGCCGATTTTTGCCATTCCGGCGGGTGGCGAGAATATCTACTCTGTTACTCGGCGCCAGAAAGCCTGCGACCCCGATGACGTCGTTAACCCGCAAGGTGATGGCTCGCATCTTGGGATCTAAAACAGCCGCGAGGGTACTTCCCCCGTGGGTTTGGGCAACTCGCCCCTCCAGTATGATTTCTCCGGGAAGCAACTCTTGCTTCGCAATTCGCCCCTCGACCTTGCTGACATCATGAAATGCACCGTCCGGGATCAAATTGTCCGGCATGGGAACGATCTTGATGTGAGCGAGTTCGATTTTTTGTCCAAACGGGATCTTTAACGCAGCAGCCACCACCGTTGTGCCCATGCTCGCTTCCGCTGCCGGCATTGTGCGCTGCAGTATCCATTTGTTCGCGACCCATGCCGCGCCAGCGCTCAACATGAGCGCGACGCTCAACAGTAAGAACACTCTACCTTTCCTCATGACAATACTCCCTGCTTCACAGTGATTCCGGCACCTATCGCGCTGTTCCCTCTTCCAGTTTCGAGCGCTCGTCAAAAGACTTTATGAAGTAGTTATTCCAAGCCCATAGCATCCGTTTTGCGGTAAGATCATTCGGTTTGCCCTCGTAGAAACACTGATCTAGAGCGAAGCCCAGGAGATCTCGAGGATGACAAGGGAGCAATGGTACCCCGTGCCTGCCGTGCAGATTCTGGAGCACAAAGTTCAGCAACTCTCGATCGAACGAAATCCCTTTCTCCCGACATACTTGCCGCCAAATTTCCTCGTACTCTTTGGCATCCACGTCGCCAAAGTGAATCTTGTATCCCAGACGCCGTAGAAAGGCTTCGTCCGCCAGCTCCAAGGGATTCATGTTGGTGGAGAACATCAGCACCATGTCAAAGGGAACTTGAAAGTGTTTGCCCGCCCCGACGTTGAGAAAATCCCGTTGCTCTTCCATGGGTATGATCCAGCGATTCAACAGGTCCACAGTTGCCACGCGCTGGCGCCCCAAGTCATCGATCAGAAACATGCCGTTGTTGGCCTTGAGTTGAAGCGGCGCATGGTATTGCCTGGTCGCGTCCTCGTAGCGCACTTCCAGCAGGTCAAGGGTCAACTCGCCACCGGTGACGACGAACGGGCGTCGGCAGAGAACCAAGCGCGGATCATGGCCGGCGTCCAGCATCACACCGGGTACGGTGCCGATTCCGTTGGTAGCAAAGTGCACCGCCGGGTCGAAAACCTGGATCACCGTCTCGCCGGACGAGATAGCGTACGGAACCAGGACATCGTTGCCCAGAAGGCGGGCGAGACGCCGGCTGATATAGCTCTTGCCCGTGCCGGACGGCCCGTATACGAAAATCGGTCGGGCCGAGTGCACCGCCGGACCGAGTTGGTGCAACAATGCCTCCCGGATCACCACGTCGGAGAACGCCGCGCGCAGTTTTTCGCGCGTGATGACATTCGTGTGCACGGATTGTGCTTCCACCACCCGCACATAGTCGGGTAATGGCACCGGTGCCGGACCGACGTAGCCGCTCCTCATCAGCGCATCGAGGGCCCCCGCCCGGCCACGGTCGGTGAGCGCATAGCGTACACCGACACTGTCGCTACTGCCGCGGCGTACCTCGATCCACGCCTCGCCGCGCATGAATGCCAGCACCTGTTCCAAGATCGGCCCCGCCAGAGCGGTGCGCTCGGAAAGCTGGCGCACGTCCAGAACACCCCCTTCGAACAGGTGCTTCGCGACCAGGTCCGCGAGAAAGGACTCGGTCAATCCCGTTTCTTCCGATGTACGCGGCCGTGGCGCCAGGCGTGCGCGCGAGTCGGCGAGCGCAGACTCGGACGCCGGGGGCGAAGTTTCTCGCATCAGCGCGTCCATCACGATCCCCACATGGGCACTAGCCGTCCTGACTCCGACAAGCGCCAAAGCGCCACCAGGGTCCCGCCTGCGACGGCTATCGCATATGGCATTCGCATCGCAGCGGCCTCCCCGGATTCGGGTGGCACATAGCACCAGGTATGGGAGTAAATGAGGGTCTTCACCATGGCGCCATATCGGCATAACGTGGAAAGCAGCTCGCCGTGCACCACGAGTACCAGCACGGCCAGCATTCCGCCCACGATGAGGCTCAGACCGGCAGCCAGCAAGGTAT
>JAPUIX010000078.1 GCA_027296625.1 Gammaproteobacteria bacterium
CCTGGAGCGGACGGAATCAAGATCGTGGACCGCCCAATTTGGATGAAATCGTGCGCAAGATGCAGGACCGGCTCGGCGGTTTGTTCGGACGACGGCGCACAGGCGTCCCCGGTAGACGTCCTCGCGGCATTTGGATCTTTATTGTCATTGCTCTCGGTGCCGTGCTGCTGTGGGAGTCTGCATACATCATTCAGCCAGCGGAACGTGGCCTCGTGCTCCGATTTGGCTCATTCGTCGCTATTTTGGAGCCTGGAATTAGCTTCCGCTTTCCCCGCCCAATTGAAAAGGTTGAAATTGTGGATGTTGATCAAATTCGCACTGTCACACATAAGGCCAACATGCTGACCCAGGATGAGAACATCGTCGATGTCGAACTAGCGGTGCAATACAGGGTCAAGGATACGGAGGCTTATCAATTCAACGTCCGTCGCCCAGACTCCACTTTGAGGGATGCAACGTCGACTGCGATCAGAGAAGTAATTGGGAAGAGCAAAATGGATCATGTGTTGACCGTGGGTCGGAGTGAGATCGCTGCGAACGTCAAGGAACTCATTCAGGACATCCTGGACCAGTATGAAACCGGCTTGCTTGTAACCAGTGTCAACATGCAGCCGGCTAAGCCGCCCGAACCCGTAAAGAGTGCATTTGATGACGCCATCAAGGCGCGCGAGGATGAGCAGCGCCTTATTAATGAAGCTGAAGCCTATAGAAATGAGATCCTGCCGAAGTCCCGTGGTGCGGCGGCGAGACGACGTCAGGAAGCCTTGGCCTATGCGGCACAGGTAATCGCCGAGGCAGATGGTGAAACCGAGCGCTTCACAAAGTTGCTTCGGGAATACGAAAAAGCGCCCGATGTAACGCGGGCGCGCCTGTACCTGGAGGCGGTCGAGACGGTGCTGGCCAACTCCCCCAAGGTAATCATGGATCTAAAAAGCAGTAACAATTTGCTGTTTCTGCCATTGGACAAGCTGATGGAGCGGGGCACAGTGGGGCGAGAAGGTCTCCCCTCTGTGGGTGTGTCGCGGCAATCCACCTCACCGACCCCGAACCAGGATGCACGAGCGAGGGACGACGAGCTCCAAGGCAGGAGGGTACGTTAATGGCCTACCCCAAGCTTTTCATTACGCTGATCGTGCTCGCCGTTGTCGCGTGGTTTGGACTATTCACTGTGGACGAACGCCAGCGCGCCATCAAGTTCAGGCTGGGTGAAATCCAGCGCTCCGATTATGAACCGGGACTGCATTTTCAGGTGCCATTCTTAAACAACGTGCGCAAGTTTGATGCGCGCATCCTGACACTCGACGCTGAGCCCGAACGGTTCCTGACCAGTGAGAAGAAGGATGTGATCGTGGACTCCTATGTGAAATGGCGCATTAAAGACGTCGAGAAGTATTACAAGGCGACCGGCGGCGATGAACGCCGCGCCGCGCTACTCCTGTTTCAGAAGGTTAACGACGGGCTGCGCAGCGAGTTTGGTAAGCGCACCATTCTGGAAGTGGTCTCCGGTGAACGCGCTGAGATTATGAACATCGTAACGGAAAACGCAAACAGGCAAGGTGAAGAGCTCGGAGTCGAAGCCATCGATGTGCGCATCAAGCGTATTAATCTACCAGAGGAAGTCAGCGCTTCTGTTCATCAGCGGATGCGGGCGGAACGTGAGAGGGTAGCGCGAGACTTTCGCTCCAGGGGATCGGAAGCTGCTGAACGCATACGCGCTGATGCCGACCGGGAGAGGACCATCATACTTGCCGAGGCCTACCGCGATGCAGAGCGCACCCGCGGTGAGGGTGATGCCAAGGCGGCGGCAACCTATGCGGGAGCCTTTGGGGAAGATCAGGAATTCTACGAGTTCACTCGAAGCCTCAATGCCTACAAGAAGAGTATGGGGAGATCAGGTGACATCCTACTGTTGGAACCGGATTCGGATTTCTTCAAGTATTTCAAGGATCCCATGGGCCAGTAATGGTGCCGCCTAACGAGGCTGAGTGCCGGGGTTATCCCCGGCTTTTTGCGTATGTGGCATGACCTGCTGACGGCGATTGCTCTGGTCTTGGTTTTAGAGGGAATTATGCCGTTTATCAGCCCGGACGGCTTACGCAAGGCGTTGATCGCGGCGGCCGGATTAAACGATGCTATCTTGCGCTTTATTGGGTTGACCAGCATGCTACTGGGTCTGCTGCTACTGTATTTTCTGCGTTAACCATCATGTCGACTGAGGATCGCTGGCTGTTACCTGAAGGCATTGAGGAGGTGTTGCCGCCACAAGCGGCGCGCCTTGAGGGGCTGCGCAGGGAGATAATTGACTTGTATTCAACTTGGGGATACGAGCTTGTTATCCCGCCTTTTATCGAATATTTGGAATCTCTGTTTACCGGCACAGGCAGAGAACTCGACCTGCAAACCTTCAAGCTGACTGATCAGTTAACGGGGCGGTTAATGGGGGTACGTGCTGATATGACGCCGCAGGTTGCTCGTATTGATGCTCATCAGCTGAAGCGCGACGACCTACCAACGCGCTTGTGTTATCTCGGCACCGTCTTGCACACGCGGCCTGATGGGGCTGGCGGGTCTCGCAGCCCATATCAGGTGGGCGCCGAACTCTATGGGCACGCCGGTGTTGAAAGCGATGCAGAAGTTTTGTGCTTGATGTTGGAAACATTGAAGCTCGCTGGCATAACCGAGATGCATGTGGATCTCGGGCACATGGGAATCTTTCGTGGACTCGCTGATCAGGCCAAGCTTTCTTCTGTCCAGGAGAGTTCGTTATTTGAATCCCTTCAGCGTAAGGCTACGCCGGAGGTTCAGGCGCTGCTGAGTGAGTGGTCAGTAGCCGCGGATGTCAGGGATATGTTGGTAAGCCTTGTCGACTTGAATGGTGATATTTCGGTACTTGATGATGCTGAGCGCGTGCTAAAAAAAGCGGGGAAACTGGCGCGTCAGTGTCTCACCGATCTGCGGCACATCGCGGGACTCGTGGCCCAGCGCATCACGTATGCCCCCTTGAATTTTGATCTGGCCGAACTTCGGGGATATCACTACCACACGGGTGTGATCTTTGCGGCTTACGTGCCTGGACGAGGTCAGGCCATCGCACTCGGCGGCCGGTATGATGATATCGGTCAGGCCTTCGGGCGAGCACGGCCGGCAACGGGCTTCAGCACCGCCGACCTAAAAGCCTTGATAGCGTTAAATCCTAGCCCAGCCACAACGCCCTCGGGGATCTTCGCACCCTGTTTGGATGACCCGGCGCTCGCTGATGCCGTTTTGCAACTTCGGCAACAGGGCGAACGGATCGTTTGTGCCCTTCCCGGTCAAACAGGGGGGGCGTCCGAGATGGCCTGTGACCGGCAGCTCGAGCGACAGGATGGACGCTGGGTAGTCGTTAAACTCTGAGTTTAGCTGCGCATCGAATCTCCCACGCTATTTTTACACCCTCGATAGCAGATACGCCATATGGGCAAAAATGTTGTTGTGATCGGTACCCAATGGGGGGACGAAGGCAAGGGAAAGCTGGTGGACCTCCTCACGGAACGGGCGGCCGTCGTCGTGCGTTTCCAAGGTGGCCACAACGCGGGTCATACGGTGGTTATTGATGGCAAGAAGACCATCTTGCACCTGATCCCTTCCGGGGTGCTCCGCGATCGCACCCAGTCTTTCATAGGTAACGGCGTCGTGCTCTCGCCCAGGGCGCTCCTGGACGAAATTGAGATGTTGGAGACAAATAACATTCCAGCGCGGGAGCGACTCAAGATCAGTGAGGCGTGCCCCCTGGTCCTGCCAAGCCATATTGCGTTGGATCGTGCTTGTGAGCGTGCGCGGGGTACGGCGGCACTGGGGACGACGGGTCGGGGAATAGGTCCGGCCTACGAAGACAAGGCTGCGCGCCGGGCGCTCCGGGTCGGCGATCTTCTGCACCGTGAACGCTTCGCCGCCAACCTCGGCGAGTTACTCGACTTCCACAATTTTGTCCTGCAGCGTTACTACAAGGCCAAGCCCCTGGACTTTCAGGCCATACTAGACGAAACGTTGGGGATGGCCGAGCAGATCATCACGTTGGTGGCGGATGTGACCGAGCTGCTGTATCAGTGCCAGGTCCGTGGTGAGAATGTCCTCTTCGAGGGCGCCCAGGGCACATTACTTGATATTGATCATGGCACCTACCCGTTCGTCACCTCGTCTAATACCACGGCCGGTGGCGCCGCCACGGGGACCGGTGTCGGCCCGCGGGGTCTGGACTATATTCTTGGGATCACCAAGGCCTACACCACGCGGGTCGGTTCAGGCCCATTCCCCACGGAACTTTTTGACGAGATGGGTGAGCATCTGGCCCGCCGTGGGGATGAGTTCGGCGCGACCACTGGACGACCGCGCCGCTGTGGGTGGTTCGATGCAGTGGCACTGAGGCGTTCGAGACAGATCAACAGCCTTTCAGGGCTTTGTATTACCAAGCTCGATGTACTGGATGGACTGGACACCATCCAATTGTGCGTTGGTTACCGGAGTGAAGGGGAAGTCCGCTTAACACCGCCGGTAGGCGCTGAGGCGATAGCAGCCTGCGAGCCGGTGTATGAAGAGATGCCGGGATGGAAGGAGTCAACGTCAGGCATAAAGGAATACGCAAAGTTGCCTGCCCCGGCGCGCGCCTACCTGAAACGCATTGAGACGATTACCGAGGTACCGATCGATATGGTCTCTACCGGTGCGGATCGATCAGAGACCATCATTTTGCGCCATCCCTTCGACGCGTAGAATCAAAAGGATTTTGGTGCAACGTCCGTGGCAAGGGTTCTCCCAAAAAAGTCTGTATACTGGCGCGGGAAATACGGCAACCGATGGTGCCGAGGAGAGGACTTGAACCTCCACGGGGATACCCCCACTAGCACCTGAAGCTAGCGCGTCTACCAATTCCGCCACCTCGGCGCGGGAACGGCGGACTTTAACGACAGCCCTCCGTATTGTCAATGCGCAAACCTTCACCCAGAAATCGCCCCGTTAAAAGCCGCAAGACGCGTCCCTCCAAGCGCATCTCAGATGCACTTGTGAGCCAGGAGACCATCTTGCACCATCTGAATGAACGCGGTCGCCCGTGTTCATTGCAGAGCATTGCCCGGGCATTTGCGGTCCGCGATAAGCAACTGTTGGCTAAATTAACCCAAACGCTTCAAACCATGGCCGAAGATGGCCAGCTGATCCAAAGCCGGCGGGGTGAATATGGCCTCGCCACAAAGATGGATCTGGTGCGCGGGCGGGTCATCGGGCATGCGGATGGTTATGGTTTTCTCGTTCCCGATGATGGCAGCGCCGATCTGTTTCTCTCCGCTAAGGAGATGCGCAGCCTGCTTCACGGCGACCAAGCGGTCATCCACCTCATTGGCCTCGATCATCGCGGACGGCGACTTGGGGCGCTCGTGGAGGTGCTCAATCGGGCTAACCATCAGGTCGTCGGACGTTACTTTCAGGAAAGCGGCATAGGGTTTGTGGTGCCCGACAACAAACGCATCCATCAGGACATCCTGATCCCGGAGCACGCGGCGGGTGGTGCCCGTAGCGGCCAGTTTGTGTTGGCTGAGATCATTGAACAGCCTGACCGGCACCGCCAGCCTATCGGGCGTGTGGTGGAGGTCATCGGGGATCACATGGCGCCTGGTATGGCGGTAGATGTTGCTATTCGCGCGCACGGCCTTCCTTGTGATTGGCCCGACGCCGTCACACGAGAAGGCAAGGATCTAGGCGAGCCAATCCTGGATCAGATCCTGCGGCAGCGGGAGGACATTCGTGATTTGTCGCTGGTAACCATTGACGGCGAGGACGCCCGTGATTTCGATGATGCCGTCTATTGTGAGCGCACAAGTCGCGGCTGGCGTTTGCTCGTGGCGATTGCGGATGTGTCTCATTACGTCCTCCCTGGAACGGCATTGGACGAAGAGGCGAGAGGCCGCGGTAACTCGGTGTATTTCCCCGATCGGGTTATACCTATGTTGCCCGAAGTGTTGTCTAACGGGCTCTGCTCGTTGAACCCCATGCAAGATCGGCTCTGTATGGTGTGTGAGCTAACGATTGACGCTAAAGGCCGGACTGAGCGCTTCCGGTTTTTCGAAGGAATCATGCGATCAGCTGCGAGGCTCACATATACCGAGGTTGCCGGAATGCTCATCAACGGTGATCCGCGCCTGGTTAAGAAATACCGGACACTGATTTCGCCCCTGGAAGATCTCTATGCCCTTTATTCCTTGCTGCTTAAGCGCAGGCAGGCGCGCGGTGCCATCGATTTCGAAACGACTGAGACACGCATCGTAATCGGTGAAGACGGTCGGATTGAGATGATTGCGCCGCTCGTGCGCAACGATGCTCACCGAATGATCGAAGAGTTTATGCTCGCGGCCAACGTAGCGGCTGCAGAATTTCTGAAAAAGCACAGACTACCGACACTCTACCGAGTGCACGATGCACCAGGTGCTGAAAAGTTAAACGACTTGCATGCCTTTCTCGCTGAGTTTGAACTGCGTCTCGGCGGCGGCAAAAAGCCGAAGGCCAAGGACTACGCCGACTTGATCGGGCGCGTGCGCGGGCGTCCCGACGCGCACCTGATTGAGACAGTGCTCCTGCAGAGCCTCGAGATGGCCGTCTACAGCCCAGAGAATATCGGCCACTTCGGCCTCGGCTTCGACGCCTATGCGCATTTCGCTTCGCCGATTCGCCGCTATCCCGACCTCCTGGTGCATCGTGCAATACGCCACCGTCTCAGAGGGCGCGCCCGGGAAGAATTCGCCTATGATTGGGACAGGATGCGCTTTCTTGGGGAACGTTGCTCGATGACAGAACGGCGTGCGGACGAGGCGACCCGTGACGCCGAGCAACGGCTAAAATGCGAGTACATGCTCGATAAGGTTGGGGAGGTCTTTGACGGGTTGGTCACGGCGGTGACGTCTTTTGGACTATTTGTTGAACTCGATAAGATCTACGTGGAGGGCCTAGTTCATGTCACGGCATTGCGGAGCGATTACTATCACTTCGATCCCGTCGCTCATATCCTGCGGGGAGAACGGACGGGGAAGTCCTACCGTTTAAGGGACAGGGTTACGGTGAGGGTAGTGCGTGCCGACTTAGATGAACGAAAGATCGACTTTGAGATCGTCGAACGCGGTGACAGCACGGTTAGCGTGCAAAAGAAAAAGCACCGTGTTAGCCGGCGTCGTCGAATGCAAAGGTAAATCGATTGATGCCTCGTCGTGATGAGTACATTTATGGCGTACATGCGGTTGGGCATGCACTCAGGAAGTCGCCTGAGAACGCATTGGAGTTGTGGGTCCAAGAAGGTGATCGTGTCTCAGAAGTCCGTGAGCTTGTGCGTTTTGCAGAGATCCACACCCTGCCCGTGCACCGCGTGCGGCGCAAAACACTCGATCGCTTGGCCGATCAGGCAAGACATCAGGGCGTTGTGCTTCGATGCAGGCGCGCGCGGGCGCTAGGCGATGCCGAATTGGTTACCCTGCTCGATCGCCTGTCCGAGCAGCCCTTGTTGCTGGTGCTCGATGGCGTGCAAGATCCACAAAATTTGGGGGCCTGTCTTAGGGTCGCGGATGCCGCAGGTGTGGATGGGGTGGTGATCCGTCGAGATCGCGCTGCGGGTCTTACCGCCACTGTACGCAAGGTCGCAAGCGGCGCGGCCGATAGCGTACCACTGCTGCAGGTGTCAAACCTTGCCCGGGCAATCCGGCAGATGCAAGATGCGGGCTTATGGCTTGTCGGTGCTGAGCCTGATGCTAAGGAAAGCCTTTATCAAGTGGACCTCACCGTGCCTCTCGTGTTGGTTTTAGGTGCTGAGGATAAGGGCCTCCGACGCCTCACCCGTGAATGCTGTGACCATCTTGTCCACCTGCCCATGTTGGGCAGTGTTGAGAGCCTGAATGTTGCTGTGGCAAGCGGTGTTTGCCTGTTTGAAGCGTTGCGGCAACGCCGTAATGAGGGCACAAAATTGCAACCGCAGGGGCCATAAACTAGAATAGCCGCCACTTTATCGAGCGATAACCAATCTGTTTCTTCTTGCCTTACCGCCTGAGCGGAAGGCTGTATAAACCGAAAGGAGCATATGATGCGACACTACGAGGTCGTGTTCTTGGTCCATCCGGACCAGAGTGAGCAGGTACCCGCCATGATTGAGCGGTACCGCAGCATGATTGAATCCAAAGGGGGGCACATCCACCGTCTCGAGGACTGGGGCCGGCGCCAATTAGCCTATCTCATAAACAAAGTTCACAAGGCACATTACGTGCTCATGAACATCGAGTGTAACGATGAGGTGCTCACGGAGCTTAGTAGCGCGTTTCGTTTTAATGATGCAGTGATCCGCAACATAATAATGCGACGTAGTGAACCGGTAACAGAACCCTCGCCACTTGCCAAATTAAAAGAAGAGACGGAGGAAGAATCTGCTGAGCGAGCTGATGAGACAGCGACCGAAGGCTTGGATGATGAAAAGGGTGAGCCACTTGCTAAATTAAAAGAAGAGACGGAGGAAGAATCTGCTGAGCGAGCTGACGAGACAGTGACCGAAGGCTTGGATGATGAAGAGAGTGAGCCGCGTGCTGACCAAGATGGTACGCTAGGAGACGAACATGGTGCGGAAACAGAGGATTAAAGGCGGTTTGTCGTTGGCTTTACGATCAGTATAACAACGCGAGGATAGAGGGTATGTCACGTTATTTTCGACGCAGGCGTTATTGCAGATTTACCGTAGAGGGCGTTAAGGAGATTGATTATAAAGATCTCAACACGCTAAAGAATTACATTAATGAGACGGGCAAGATCGTGCCGAGCCGTATCTCTGGGACCAAAGCGAGGTATCAGCGCCAATTGGCCAAGGCAATTAAGCGAGCGCGGTATCTAGCCTTATTGCCCTATTGTGATTCACACTGACACGGTGTTTGATACACCGCTAAGTTAATCATAGTGCACACAATTGCCGCCTACATTATGCGTGGCCGTACGCAGGCGGTGAGCGTTACGACTTTGTGTGCAATATTATCGTTTTTACTACCTCCTTTTACCTATCTAAGTGGCGCCCCCGTTGGGCTTGTGACGTTAGCGCGCGGCCCGATGTATGGCATGCAGATTGTGGCTGCAAGTCTGGTGCTCATGGGAGTGTTGGCATGGGCTGCCCTTGATTCGCCGATACTCGCGTTGGTCTTTGCATTTGGAGTTTGGGGACCGGTATGGTTGTGTGGGCTGGTCTTACGCATTGCACGTTCGCAGACTGCCTTGCTATTGGTAATTGGCAGTTTGGCCGCTTTATTTGTCGTCGGTATGTACATTGTTACCGGTGATCCAACAGTTTGGTGGCGCGCTTGGTTGCAGACTGTGATCCAAAGCGCTGGGGGTACCGGCGCCGGTTTCCTGGACGATGAACTTATTGAGTATGCTTTGCCTTATATGAACGCGACGGTCGCCGCCGGAATGACGCTCAGCTTGATGGCGACCGTTCTCCTTGCACGTTGGTGGCAGGCCATCTTGTATAACCCCGGTGGCTTTAAAGTCGAGTTTTACTCACTGCGGCTGCCGCGATTCATGACATTGGTGGCGGGCCTTCTGCTTGTTCTCGCGATCGTCGTTGAGGGTCTAGCGCAGATGTTGGTGCGCGATCTGCTGTTTGTGGCGGTAATGATGTACCTCTTTCAAGGATTGGCCGTCATTCACCAGTATGTTGCCAAGCGAAACCTATCCGTGGGCTGGTTGGTGGCTTTGTATGGACTTATGTTGCTTGTGCCGCCCCAGACCGTAATGCTAGTAGCATGTGTCGGCGTAGCCGATACGTGGTTGAAATTTGGCGGCAGCGGCGGACCCGGTACGGGGACTGAAACGGAGGATAGATAGGCCAAGTCCGTGATCGCCTCGGCTTCTTAAACCTTCATGATCAAGAAGATAGGCGTTGAAAGAGGAATCGTCCTCGGGCGGTCTGTTGAAGCCCCCTGTCGTTTTCCACAACGGCGCAAATGTATCATAATACCTAGGTCAATTTGAGGTGTTCTGATGGAAGTCATCCTGCTTGAAAAGATACATAACCTTGGCAGCCTGGGCGAGAAGGTACGCGTGAAGCCCGGGCACGGCCGTAATTACTTGATTCCGACCGGCAAGGCCGTTCCCGCCACGCCGGAGAACATCGCGAAGTTCGAGGCCCTTCGAGCGGAACTTGAAAAGGCAGACGCCGATGTGCTTGAGAAGGCCCAGGCGAGAGCAGAAGCCTTTACTAATCTTGTAGTGACAATTACCCAAAAGGCTGGCACCGAAGGTAAGCTTTTCGGATCCGTGGGGACAGCAGATATCGCGGCTGCGGTCAGTGAGCTTGGAAACGAACTTAGTAAACACGAAGTCCGTTTGCCGGCTGGACCATTGCGGCAGATCGGCGAACACGAAATCGACGTTCACCTACATCCGGATGTGAATGCTAAAGTGATAGTCAACATCATCGCTGACGAGGACGTCGACCAGGCAACAGAATCCTGAGCCGCACACCCGTCGCGCGCGAATCAGAACTGTTGGCATTAAGGTATCTTAAGCGCCATTCAGCCCAATGGGTCGTTCCGGGACAAGGGCGTCGTTGATCAACTTTTTTTAAGTCACCGGGAAGCTTGATGCAGAAGACTGCAGTTCCAGACTACGTGCCTGATGCAGCAACTGAGGCACTGAAGGTCCCCCCACACTCCATCGCCGCTGAGCAGTCCGTCCTTGGCGGTCTAATGCTGGACAACGAAGCTTGGATTAACACCGCTGATCACTTGAGCGAAGAAGACTTCTACCGCAGTGATCATCGATTGATCTTCAGTGCCATTGCAGCGCTGGCTGAAGATGGCAAACCTTACGACGTCGTGACACTGTCTGAGTGGTTAGAGAAAAATAACAAATTGGATGAGGCGGGTGGACTCCCTTACCTTGCAGCGTTAGCTGAGAACACGCCGAGCGCTGCAAACATTTCTGCCTATGTTAGCATCGTGAGGGAAAGTTCTGTGCTGCGCCAGTTAGTACGTGTGGGCACGGAGATGACAGATCGTGCCTTCAACACAGAAGGGCAGAGCAGTGAAGAAATTCTCGATCTTGCTGAACGGCAAGTGTTTGAGATCGCCGAGCAGGAAGCCCGTGGGCGACGTGGGTATCGCACGATCAAGGACCTACTCGTTCACGCGCTTGATCGGATAGATGCCCTGTTTCAACAGGACAACCCGATTACTGGTGTGCCCACGGGCTTTGACGATTTGGATAAACTGACGGCAGGGCTGCAACCTTCGGACCTAATCATCGTGGCGGGAAGGCCGTCCATGGGGAAAACGTCCTTGGCTATCAACATTGCGGAACATGCAGCCATCAAGCACAAGCTTTCGGTGGCCATCTTCAGCATGGAATCACCAGGAGAGCAGCTCGCTATGCGTATGATGTCCTCGCTTGGCCGCATTGATCAACACAAGGTGCGCAGTGGCAAGTTGGATGATGAGGACTGGCCTCGTCTGACATCTGCTGTTGGAATCCTATCAGATGCGAAACTTTTTATTGATGACACGGCAGCGTTGACGCCCGGTGAGCTGCGGTCTCGTTGTCGCAGACTTTTTCGAGAGCACGGTCTCGATCTCATCGTTGTGGATTATTTGCAGCTCATGGAGGTACCCGGGACCAAGGAAAACCGTGCCACGGAAATCTCTGAGATCTCCCGATCCCTTAAAGCGCTCGCCAAGGAACTTAATGTTCCCGTGTTAGCTCTATCGCAGCTTAATCGGAGCCTTGAACAACGCCCGAACAAACGTCCGCTTATGTCAGATCTCCGTGAAAGCGGCGCTATCGAACAGGACGCCGATGTTATTGTGTTTATCTATCGTGACGAAGTATATGATGAGGAGAGTCCCCAAAAGGGTCTCGCCGAAATCATAGTAGGCAAGCAACGTAACGGCCCAATCGGAACGATTGCGCTAACCTTTCTTGGCCAGTATACCCGGTTCGAAAATTACGTGAGTGACAGCTATACCCCGGTCGGGGACCATGAATGAGCCGGCCGACATGTGCTGTTATCGATCTTAAGGCGCTTAGCGCCAACCTGGACTTCGCTCGCAAACTTGCCCCCAACAAAAAGGTCATGGCCATCGTCAAGGCGGATGCCTATGGCCACGGCCTCGCTCGGGTAGCTCATGCCCTCCAATCCGCCGACGCGTATGGTGTTGCCTGTCTTGAAGAGGCCAGCCAATTGCGAAAAGAGGGCATCGACAAGGCCATCGTACTTTTGGAGGGCCCGTTCACCGCGGATGAGTTGCCGGAAATTGCGCGTCTTGAGCTGGAAATTGTCATCCACGAGCCAGCGCAGATCGACATGCTTGAGCGCGCGCGCTTAAAGACGCCGCTACGGGTCTGGCTCAAGATTGATACCGGCATGCACAGATTAGGCTTTTCCCCGGAGGCGGTGGCAGTTGCCTGGGGTCGGATCACTCACTGCCCGAATGTGGCCGGATCTGTCCGGCTGATGACGCACCTTGCCGATGCGCATGCGCGAGATGATTCCACTACAGAAGCGCAACTGGCTTGTTTCCAGAAAGCCGTTAAAGATCTCCCCGGCGAGCGATGCATTGCGAATTCCGCAGGGCTGATGGCCTGGCCCCACGCACATGCCGACTGGGTTCGGCCAGGCTTGATGCTTTATGGTGTCTCCCCGTTTGCCAACGGGTCAGGTCCTGAGGCGGGGCTGGTGCCTGTTATGACACTGAGTTCAAAGCTGATCGCGGTTAAAAAACTGCAAGCCGGCGACGCGGTTGGTTACGGTGGCGCATGGCACTGTCCTTCCGACATGCCGGTTGGGATCGTCGCAGCTGGCTACGGCGACGGTTACCCCCGTCACGCGAAGGTGGGCACCTCCGTGCTTGTTAACGAGGTGGCCGCGCCGTTGATAGGCCAAGTATCGATGGATATGCTGACCGTGGATCTGGGCAAGGTGCCGACTGCAAAGGTCGGCGACGCTGTGGTGTTATGGGGGAAGGGATTGCCAGTTGAGATTGTGGCAAGGCAAGCGGATACAATCCCCTACGAGTTGCTCTGCGGCGTTAACAAACGGATTCGATTCATCGACGATGGCACGGGCTAACGTTCAATTTCAGTGCCAGGAATGTGGTGCTGCGGCACCCAAGTGGTCAGGTCAATGTCCGGAATGCGCTGCTTGGAACACGATGACCGAAGTCATTGTGGAGGATAGCCGGGGCGGCAAACATCCATCACGGTTCAGAACGATTGGCAGTTCGGCTGCGGCGATTTCCTCGCTCGAGGAGGTAGAACCTAGCGACGGGGTGCGGATCCGAACAGGGATCGCAGAGCTTGACCGGGCCATTGGCGGCGGCGTGGTCGCTGGCTCAGTTGTGCTAATCGGGGGCGATCCGGGTATTGGGAAATCCACCCTCCTGATCCAAACGCTTTCAGCGATGACCGATGAGATTGGTGTTAGGACATTGTATGTCACAGGTGAGGAGTCCGTGCAGCAGGTCAGCCTGCGGGCCCGTCGCCTAGGCCTGAATACCAACGGACTTCGTGTTCTCACCGAGACCAATATCGAAGGGATCCTGAAACTCGCCAGTGTGGAACAACCACAAGTTATGGTTATCGATTCGATTCAGACGGTTTACACCGATAGCTTGCAATCCGCACCCGGTGCTGTGGCGCAGGTGCGCGAAAGTGCGGCGCAGCTTGTGCGATACGCGAAGCAGACGGGTACGGCTATCTTTCTGGTCGGGCATGTCACCAAAGAGGGTGCATTGGCAGGTCCCCGGGTACTGGAGCACATGGTCGATACGGTCCTGTATTTTGAGGGTGATAGTGGTAGCCGCATTCGGGTGATCCGCGCTGTCAAGAATCGGTTCGGGGCAGTCAATGAGCTCGGTGTGTTTGCTATGACGGATAAAGGGTTGCGTGAAGTGAGCAATCCGTCGGCTATCTTTCTCTCACGGCATGCGAAAGATGTTGCGGGGAGTGTGATTATGGTAACACGCGAAGGGACCCGTCCTCTATTGGTGGAGGTACAGGCGCTGGTTGATGCCTCGCACTTATCAAATCCGCGACGTGTAACGGTAGGACTTGAGTCGAACCGGCTCGCTATGTTGCTCGCGGTGTTCCATCGTCACGGCGGTGTGGCTACCTATGACCAAGATGTCTTTGTGAATGTGGTGGGCGGTGTTCGGATTAGTGAAACAGGTGCGGACCTTGCGATCCTATTGGCTGTGTTGTCGAGTCTTCGAGATCGGCCCTTGCCGCGTGATCTTGTCGTTTTTGGCGAGGTCGGGCTGGCAGGCGAAATTCGGCCGGTGCAGAATGGGCCGGAGCGGCTCCGGGAGGCAGCTAAACACGGATTCCAGCGCGCCATAGTACCCGCAGCAAACGCACCGAAGAAGGGGATCTCCGGGATGGCGATCACAGGCCTAACCCGGATTCAAGAGGCGCTGGAGTCATTAAGTTAACCGCCACAGATCAAAAGACTGCGCGGGATCCATTCAAAGCTATTCGCTTTGCTCGTCTAGTGTCTCTTTGGTGGTTGTTTCCTTGCCCGAAGAATAGGGTTTGATCTGAGCCGTTTTCACGGCGTTCCGCGTCGTTTGCACGATCTCCACCGTATAGCGCCCAATTCGCAAACTGGTGCCCGGCTCCGGGATGGTTTCCAAATACTCGAGCACCAGACCATTTAACGTCTTCGGCCCTTCTGTTGGTAAGTCCCAGTTAAGGGCACGGTTCAGCTCGCGGATATGTGCGCCGCCATCGACTAGATACGAACCATCCTTCATCGGGTAGATGTCACGACTAAAGGGCTGGGGATCGGTGGTAAACTCACCGACAATCTCTTCCAATATGTCTTCTAATGTGATGAGGCCCTGAATCACGCCATATTCGTCGACGACCAACCCGATCCGCTCCTTACTGCGCTGGAAGTTTAATAGCTGTGTATGCAAATGCGTTCCTTCCGGAACGTAGTGCGGTTCGTCCAGAAGATCTTTTAGCGCATCTAGAGACAACTCCTCACCATCGGCGAAAAGACGCGGCACCTTTCGCGAATGAAGTATCCCGATGACATTATCGACATCACCACGATAGACCGGTAATCGCGTATGCCGATAGTTGGTGAGTGATTCCATGATCTCATCCTCGTCATCATCAAGATCAATACCAGCTATTTCATTGCGTGGGACCATAATGTCCTCGACCGCTGCTTTTTCCAGGTCGAGAATGCTGATCAGCATCTGCTTATGCCGGGTAGATATCATCGGTCCAGTTTCTCTCACAATGCTGCGTAATTCTTCGCGCGTTAATGGCGCCTCTGTAACTTCCTCAGGGGTGATGCCGAATTGTTTTATCAATCCGTTGGCGACAGCATTGATCACCCACACGAAAGGGTAGAGAAGTTTCAATAACGGATTCAGCACATACGTGGCAGGAAATGCGATTCGCTCTGGGAAAAGCGCGGCGATGGTCTTCGGCGTGACCTCAGCAAAGATAAGAATGATAACGGTGAGCAAAATAGCCGCAATTGCGATACCGATCTCACCCAGAACCCGTAGTGCAATCACAGTAGCGATGGCCGATGCGAGAATGTTGACAAAGTTGTTGCCAAGGAGGATCAGACTGATCAGGCGGTCCGGCCGCTCAAGTAGTTTGCTAGCACGCATCGCGCCTTTATGTTCTGTACGTGCCAGGTGACGCAGCCGATAACGGTTGAGCGTCATCATCGCAGTCTCTGAGCCAGAGAAGAAAGCTGATAGGAGAATCAGCACGAATAACGCGCTGAACAGAATGCCTAGGTGAATTTCTTCCAAGAGAGGGTGTGCCTTTTGTCGCCGATGGGGCTTCTATTTTCTATGAACAGTGCGTGCCACTGTCAAGCACCGTAATACCGACGGCTTCGTTCTCAACGTTCCAATTATCGGTGAAGAATTAACTCCAGAACTATCTTGGTACCGAAGTAAGCCAACATGAGCGCCACGAAGCCGCCGAGCGTCCAAGCAATCGCCTTACGGCCTCGCCAGCCAAAGTGCCATCGACCCCATAGGAGGATGGCAAAAACAAGCCAGGCGACAATTGACAATACGGTCTTGTGCACCAAGTGCTGGGCAAAAATGTCCTCCAAAAACATGAGACCACTCATGAGGCTCAGGCTGAGGAGGAAGAAGCCAATCCCGATGATCTGGAACAGCAAGGTCTCCATCGTTTCCAGCGGTGGCAAAGCGTGCATGATGCGAATCGGGCGCTTCTTGCGTAACTGCCTGTCCTGGAGTGCTAGCAGCAACGCCTGAAAGGCGCCAATGGTCAGCAAGCTGTAGGCTAACACCGAGAGCAATACATGTATGCGCAACCCCATTGGTGCACTGTCTGGGAGGATGTGGGTCGTCGGAAAACGCATCTCCAGTACGATCGATAGGGCCGCAAGCGGTAACAGGATAATGGCAAGATTTTCCAAAGGCTTGGCGATGGCGGCGCCTAACAGGGCTAAGGCGACCATCCAGGCAACTAACGAGAGTGCGTTAAAAAATCCCAAATTCAGTCCGCTGCCCGTGACAACAATGTGGTATAGCACTGCACCATGCAGGATGATGGCGAGCATACCGATACTTATCGTCTGAATCTTGGCGTTTTGGCCGCCGTGTGGGGTGTAAAACAGCGCCACGGCTAGCCGTGAAGCCGCCGCAAGATACAAGATAATGGCGGCGATGCTGACGGCAGCGATGTTCATGAGTCGCTTCCTGCCATGACAACGGCATGATGGCATAGTTGCGCGTGTCGTTGAAGCGTCACGGGGGTAGCGGGCGTAGATTGAGCTTGGCGAAGGATAGTGCGGGCCAAGGACATCAGGCCCCATTGCGCTTTTCAGTCCAGGAGGAATCTTTGCCTATAGGGTTGGCAAAAATCTTGCTAGAATCGCCGCTCGGTTTCTGGCGGTGTTGCGGGCCGCCCGCTGATCGATGTTTAAAAGGACCACATTCGGTTCGGTTCACCATCTCTGGGAAACAGGACAGCAACGATGAAAGGTGGTTTGGCCATACTGTTCACGGGACTTCCCTCTGCCGGGAAGTCGACGCTCGCCACTGCACTAACCGAGCACATCAAGAACCAGTATGGGCGCCCAGTGACGCTTCTTGATGGCGATGAGATCCGTAAACTGCTGTGCAGCGGTCTTGGTTATTCGAAAGAAGACCGTGCTCTCAATATTCTGCGGAACGCCTACGTTGCAGCGCAGGTAACCCGACATGGAGGTATTGCTATCTGTGCACTCATTGCGCCACATGCTGAAATCCGTGACACGTTCAGGGAGTGGGTCGAAGCGGAACAAGGGAAGTTTCTAGAAGTCTATGTAGCAACGGCGCTTAGTGTGTGTGAGGAACGCGATGCGAAGGGGCTCTACGCAAAGGCTCGGGCCGGAGAATTAAAAGGAATGACGGGGATCGATGATCCCTATGAGATTCCTGAGGAACCTGATTTGGTTCTTGATACAGGTGGCGAGGACATCAATCGATCGTTGACACGATTGCTTGAATGGCTCGAGGGCAATGGTTACCTGGAAATTCTCAAGCGCAAATAATTCATTCTTTAAATCAGAATTGTTAGTTCATCTCCCTGTTTGTCGATGCACAGTATCTTGTTTGTGACAGCGCTTCCGTGTTTTGTAAAGCATGTTTGATAACTTGAAGCATAGGCTTGCGCGTACGCTTGACGGCCTGCGCGGGCGGGGTCGTCTAACTGATGAAAATATAGAGATGACCCTTAGGGAAGTGCGCATGGCACTTCTTGAGGCAGACGTTGCATTGCCTGTTGTCCGCGAATTTATCCAACGAGTAAAGGAGCGCGCTGTCGGTCAGGAGGTTGCTACAAGCCTGACACCAGGACAAGCCATTATCAAGATTGTCTATGACGAACTTGTTGCAATCATGGGTCAGGCAAACGAGGGCCTGAACCTTCGTACTCAACCGCCGGCAGTGATTCTCGTTGCAGGCCCGCAGGGATCGGGCAAGACGACGAGTGTGGCAAAACTCGCCAGGTGGCTGAAGGAAAAAGAGAAGAAATCTGTGCTTGTTGCCAGTTGTGACGTCTATCGTCCTGCAGCGACTAATCAGCTTGAGATCCTTGCCGCAGAGGCCGGTACGGACTTTTTTGCGAGTAATGTCACGGATCAACCGTTACAGATCGCCGAGACTGCCCTGCAGTATGCGCGTCGGCGTTTTGTTGACGTGCTAATCGTGGATACGGCGGGACGTTTGCATATCGATGATGTAATGATGGCAGAAATCACGCGCCTGCATGGCACACTTGAACCCATCGAAACCTTGTTTGTTGTCGATAGTATGATGGGGCAGGATGCAGTGAATGCTGCAAGAGCGTTTAACGAGGCCTTGCCGTTGACCGGCGTAATTCTCACCAAGACCGACGGGGATGCGCGAGGTGGAGCGGCGCTGTCCGTCAGGCATGTCACCGGGAAGCCCATCAAGTTTTTGGGGGTAGGGGAGGCCGTCAGCGCGCTTGCTCCTTTTTATCCCGAGCGTGTCGCATCGCGGATCCTTGGCATGGGTGATGTGCTCAGCCTTATCGAGGAAGTAGAACAAACGGCCGACCGCCCAAAGGTGGACAAACTTGCGGGCAAACTTAAGACGGGTAAGACGTTCGATCTTGCAGACTTTCGTGATCAGCTGTGCCAGATGCGGAAGATGGGCGGTCTAACAAAGCTTCTTGACAAGCTACCCGGTGTTATGGGTCTGCCACAAGGAGCGGGTCAAAAGTTTGACGATAAAGAACTTGTGAAAATGGGAGCCATTATTGATTCAATGACGCCCAATGAGCGCCGTTTTCCGGAGACGATCAAGGCTTCTCGCAAGCGGCGCGTTGCGCTGGGCTCCAGCACACAAGTTCAGGACGTCAATCGTTTGCTCAAACAATTTAGTCAGATGCAAAAAATGATGAAACATTTATCCAAAAAGGGCGGACTGAATAGGGCGATGCGTGTTATGAAGGGGAAGTTGCCAGGGGCGGGATTCTGATCAATGGTTGGGTGAACCCTCACTCGCCTCTGGCTTTTATGTTCATAGTGGACGAAAATTGTTTAATTGAAGACATTTATCGTATTTTCTTCTATTCTTCCTTAAGTGTGGTCTCATAACGAGCGAAAAAAGTGCGTGGCCGCGCTCCCGCATTCGGGTCAAACTCACCAGATTGTGTAATGGACTGATATATGGCGGACAATCGCTACGAAGAGGCGCTTGAGTACCATCGTCAGCCGACGCCGGGCAAAATCGAGGTGGTGCCGACTAAACCGTTGGCTAACCAGCATGATTTGGCGCTCGCATACACGCCTGGGGTCGCAGCCGCCTGTGAGGCGATTGTCGACGATCCAGCAGCTGCTTCTATGGTCACGGCGCGATCGAATCTCGTCGCTGTCATCACCAATGGTACGGCGGTACTTGGCATGGGAAGTATCGGCCCGCTTGCTGCCAAGCCAGTCATGGAGGGTAAGGCTGTCCTGTTCAAGAAGTTCGCGGGTATTGACGTCTTTGATATTGAAATCAACGAACGCGATCCGGATAAGCTGGTTGACATCATCACCAGCCTTGAGCCGACATTCGGTGGCATTAACCTTGAGGATGTTAAGTCACCAGAGTGTTTCCAGATCGAGGGCAAGCTGCGTCGCCGGCTGAAGATCCCGGTTTTTCATGATGATCAGCACGGAACCGCCATCATCGTCGCGGCGGCAATCCTGAATGGATTGAGGTTGGTTGGAAAGGAGCTTGGTCAAGTCAAGTTGGTTACGTCGGGGGCTGGCGCCTCAGCCCTCGCATGCCTCAAACTGCTGGCGGAGATGGGCCTGCCAAAGGAAAACATTATTGCCACCGATCGCGCTGGCGTGATCTACCGGGGGCGGAGCCGTGGCATGGAGCCCCACAAGCGACGCTTTGCCCGTGATACGGACATGCGCACCC
Organism: Gammaproteobacteria bacterium; assembly: GCA_027296625.1. Lineage (NCBI taxonomy): Bacteria > Pseudomonadati > Pseudomonadota > Gammaproteobacteria > Gammaproteobacteria bacterium. Next base: position 19,965 of record JAPUIX010000078.1, read on the forward strand.
TAGCTGACGCCATCAAAGGTGCGGATATATTTCTTGGTCTCTCCGGCCCAGGTACGTTGAAGCAGGAGATGGTCAGGAACATGGCTGAGAAGCCGTTAGTGCTGGCCCTGGCAAATCCAATCCCCGAAATCCTGCCTGAGGAAGTGAAAGCTGTGCGCCCCGACGCCATCATTGCGACGGGACGTTCTGATTATCCCAATCAGGTAAATAACGTCTTGTGTTTTCCGTATATCTTTCGCGGGGCCCTTGACGCAGGTGCCACGACGATTAATGACGAGATGAAGATTGCCTGTGTGCAGGCATTGGCGGATCTTGCCATGGAGGCCGCACCGGACATCGTTGTGGCCGCCTATGGTGGCGCGGATCTTAAATTTGGCCCTGATTACCTGATCCCAAAGCCGTTTGATCCAAGACTGGTTGTCAAGCTAGCACCCGCAGTGGCCAAGGCAGCGATGGAGAGTGGTGTAGCGACTAAGCCTATTGAAGATCTCGATATGTATCGTCAGCAACTCACCCGGTACGTGTTTGATGGCGTATTGTTCATGCAGCCGGTTTTCGACCGAGCTAAAGAGGGTCCAAAACGTTTGGTATACGCTGAAGGTGAACAGCCAAATGTTCTGCGCGCAGCACAGGCGGTGATTGATGAAGGGCTGGCACGGCCCATCCTTATTGGGCGAACTGACACGATCGTAGGGCAGATTGAGGAGTTAAGCCTACGGATCAGGCCCGGGGCGGACTTTGAACTCGTCGATCTTGATCAGGATCCTCGTAGCGAAGAATACGGCACCCTGTATCACACGATCATGGAACGGAAAGGTATGCCGTTGCAGGATCCGCGCACCGCGGTTCAAGCTCAAAATACTGTCATTGCTGCATTGATGATCAAACGCGGTGAGGCGGATGCGATGATCTGCGGGCTGAGTGGGGCGTATGAAGATCATCTCAAGCATATCGTCGACGTGTTAGGAGTCCGAGAAGGAATTGACTATCCAGCTGCGATGAATATCGTGATACTGAAGAAGGGTACCTATTTTATCTGTGACACCGATATCACATCTGATCCGACTGCAAAACAGATTGGGGAGATGGCCTTGATGGCAGCGGAAGTCGTTCGCCGTCTCGGCATTACGCCCAAGGTCGCACTTTTGTCTCACTCTAACTACGGTAGCGCCGATACCCCAACGGCTAAAAAGATGCGTGAGGCACTCCAGTTGATAAAGCAGCAAGCTCCCGAGTTAGAGGTGGAAGGCGAGATGCGTGCGGATGCCGCGTTACTTGAGGATGTTCGTCGAGAGAGCTTTCCCGATTCAACAATAAAGGGGGAGGCCAACGTACT
>JAPUIX010000079.1 GCA_027296625.1 Gammaproteobacteria bacterium
TCCCACTCCGCATTAGTCAAATCCGTTGGATACGCTCGTCGCTGCTTCATCCCCCTCTGCTATCACACCCCGCTACCCCTTTTTAGACACCCTCTGAGGCGTTTTGATACCGGTCTTTGATTTCTTCTGAAACGTATGCACGACCCACACTGCACCGGCAAGCTGCACTGCATACACGACACGGTAGGCATCGGTGCGATAGCGTAGCGCGATTTCAAACACGCCAGAACCAAGCCCCTTCATCGGCTTGGCCGTATCCGCCATCTGGCCTTCGGCGACAACGGTCAAGGCGCGGCGGATAGTAAGCTGAGTACCGGCAGGGAACCGCTCGAAGTCTTTTCGCGCCGCCCGCACCCAGGAGATCGCCCGCGTGTTTCTGACCATAGGAGAATGTTGGAATAATTGTCAACACTTGTCAAGAAAAATCATGCGCTGTGATAGGACGCTGGCAACGAAAGGGGGAGACTGGGCCACTTGCTACCGAAAGGAGAGTCATTCTCAGACCTTATCCCCTTCGCATATCACTATGGGTGATTACAAGGACCCACGCGCCCGGCAGCCCCTCCAATTTGCGTGGCAGAATTGCCTAGACAATACAAAAGCTGTGAGTTTGTTAGTGGTTAGGGGCACCCCACGCGCAGCTTGCGGTTGCCGGTGCCCCGTAAGCGCCGCCAAAGCATACAAAGGACATCGTGCTATTCCGCAACAGTTGACGGGATAATTGCGCCACCCGCCTCTAACCAGGCTTTAAAACCGCCTTCGAGATACACGGGATCTGGCACGCCCATATCCTTGGCCAACTTAGCCGCCAGTAACGAACGTCCGCCTGTTGCACAGTAGAAGATTATTTTCTTCCCGGAGCTGAAAGTATCCATATGCTTGGAACTCTTCGGATCGATGTAAAACTCCAGGAGTCCACGCGGGACATGAACAGCTCCCTTTATTATGCCATTTTTTACGATTTCCTCCCCTTCGCGGACGTCCACGAAGATGACAGAGTCATCATCAACTAATTCTATGGCATTGCGCACATCATGGGAGACAACGGCAGCTAGCGCTTCGGCCTTATAGTCGTCGACGCCCTTTAACGTTGGGTCCTGCTCAGAACAGCCCAAAAGGATGCTGAATGTAATGAATGCTATTCTCGATGCTCGCATTGAATTTCTTTAACCTCTCAATCTTATCATTTAGCTTTGCCAGTGCAGCAATTCATTAGAAATGCTGCAACCCCTAAAGAGGGGCCCCCGCAAAGGCGGAGATTATATCGTCATAAAATAAGTTGATGCTGAACAAGATTCCGCTGTCAAACTCCCGATTGGTGCTCGAATTGAGTGGGAATTGGCCTGCTATGCCGAGTTGGACATACTTGCCCCTGTATATGAGCCCCGGGGTAATGAACGCCTCAGTGACCCGCTCCGGGCCGTTGACCACCGTCTCAAAGTTCAACTCCACCACCGGCACGAGGCGGTTCATCGGCCACGGTAGCCCCACATCCTGCACGTGGTCTTGAAGATACTGGAGGTCATACATGAAAACAAAGTCGTACAAGAATTCCGTTTCCCCGTTGTTCAGTAGGATATCAAACCCGGCATCGCCCATCAGCGCAAAAGGCCGCAAAAACCCCATGCGCTGGGGCAGGTCTCCAAAGCCTTTGGCATACAGGAGTAAGGGGGCAAGCGCGACGTCTTGTTCGGCTCCGATATCTTCCTCGCCGACGGGGATTTCGACTTCAAAGCCCGACGAGAGAATAAATTCATGGGCTGCACTGCGGAACAGGGCGTATTTGAGTAATACGCCGAGATTCTGAAAGCCCGAAGCATTTTCTTCGCCTCCTTGTCTATGCGTTACCCACTCATTTTCGAGGGCGAGGCTGAAATTTTTGGAGAACCGTTTTTCGAGGATATTCGCCACGGAAAACGTATTCCCTTCCTTGAGATTAAAGTGGCCGAGCTTTGCCAATACGAATCCATCGTTGGGATTGGCATCTTCGGCCACAAAGGGCTCGATAAATTTCCGCTTCCCCACGACCCCATGAGCCGAGACAAGCGAAGGACCGAGACACACACAAATTCCACACACAACGAGCCACTGGACACATTTGTAACGCATAGGTTTCCTCCTCACCCTGGCGGACACACAAAGACCTCTCCGGGCAGAGTGCGTTGAGCCACGCTGGCCAGATCAGAAACAGGCGGTCCGATACAGACGCACCTCTTCTGACCCGACAGGGGCAGTTCATGGAGCGATGAGACGTTATGCAGGTGCCTAGAGGGCTGGCGGTGGCGGGTGCGGCGGCAGGGCCCGATACCCATCGGGTAACAGCCGTTGTCGTTCGCCGACCGGCGGACCGATGGGGAGTCCGGACGCGGTATACGCGGCATTAAGGAAAAGAAACTTCGCGACGCTGGAGACTTCTCCCCCCTGCTCATGGTGTAAGCAGCCATCAGGACACATGCTAATTTTGCCCGTGGTGTGTCGGTGGGCGGTGTGACAGTGCGGGCCACGCGCAGACAATGGGCATGACGCGCCAGACCGGATTGCGCTCACCTGCTTCTCTCTAGAGCACCGGTCACAATGCTGGACAGCGGGCAAGGCCAAGCTCGCTCCCGCGAGCAAATAGGTCAGGAAAGTCCCGAGGGTCACAAGATGGAGCAGACGTGAGGAATACCGGCCAAACACGATGCTGGTCTTTTTTCCTTTCAAGTCAGTTCAAGACGGCAGGAGTGTAAAGACAAGACAAGGAAAAAACAATGTCTTCGTCTTTATGTCCCGTCCAGTTCGCGGGGCAGGATTGTCGGGATTGTATAGACAAGACAAAAGCTGGGAGCTTCTTCGTGGTTAGGCGGCACCCCGCGCGCAGCTTGCGGTAGCGGAGGAGGTAGCTGAAAATGTAATTCGACGTGAACTGGCCCATTTCCCAACCGTTGCCGTTGCCCGGCTTCAGTAGCCCCGCTCCCAGTCCAATACGTTCAGGAGGGATAGGCCGGTGATATAGCGCTGTAGATTATCGCAAAATAACTCTATGCCTTTTGCTTGCTGGACATCGGTTCCACCTGACGTATGCGGAGTGATCATGACATTCGGCAGTTGCCAGAGTTCTTCTGGTGGCGGTCCGGTGAATTCTCCGCTGTAGACATCTAAGCCTGCCCCAGCAATCCAGCCCTCACGTAACGCTGTAGTTAAGGCAGATTGGTCAATTAACTCACCACGGGCAACGTTAATGAGATACGCACTCGGTTTCATCTGACGCAGCTCAGCTTCAGCCATGAGTCCATCCGTTTCCGGTGTCCATTGGGTGCTCAAGACAACAAAATCGCTCTGCTCAAGCAGAATAGACAGCTCTGCTGGCGGGAGCAGTTCGTCAACGTCTTGCGTCTTCGTGTGTGGAGTGGTTGCTGACCGACGCGTTGCCATAACCCGCATCCCGACTGCTTTGGCGAGACGCGCGACAGCGCTCCCAATGCCACCCAGGCCGATAATGCCTATAGTTTTCCCCTGTACCAGTATGGGACGATATTCTCGGCGTTCGAATGCCTGATTGTTCTGATCATGGAACGCTTGAGGCAAAGACTTGGCAAAGAGGAAGATCGTGGACAGAACATATTCCGCAATAGGCAAAGGGTTATTTAGCCCACGCGACGTTGTGACGACGACGTCGCTGCCCCACATATCGCCCACGCGCAAATTTGAGGCACCCGCAGGCGTTTGGTGGAGCCACTTGAGGCGCGGCGCCCGAGCGCGTAAGTCGAGCGGAAAAGGGAATCGAATGCAGATGACCTCGGCTTCGGCTAGCAGCGCGTCCCGCTCGGCGCGGGTCGAGGTGTTTGCTGCTACGAGTGATTGCGGCACATAGCGACGAACGGATTCTGCCGGCCAGGTTTCGGCATACTCGACCTCGAACTTCCCGCGTGCATCCACAACCCGAATGCGTGGATCAATCGCGCTAATCTTCTCGGTGACAGACTCTCCCACAGCACCGAGCAGCAGGATGTTGAGAAG
>JAPUIX010000080.1 GCA_027296625.1 Gammaproteobacteria bacterium
CGGATTGCCTGTATTGGTAACAGAAAACTGTGGTTTCGCGTTTCACGTAGAAAATGCGCGTGCAGGAATCGTGTGCCCGACGCCGTTTCATCAAGCTACCCTGAACAAGATGCTCGCCGACATGTTGAAATCTGACAGGCGGCTCGACTGGGGCAGGAATGGTCAGAAGTATTGCGAAACTTCGGATCTGTACAGTCTTGTCGAGAAGGCAGCAGACATCGTTGTCACACGCGCCGCCCGCAATCGCAGCCGCTGACCACCGCTATGAGACAATTTAGCATCCCGTTTGTGCTCAATCTCGATGATACGTCTGATGATAACGCCGAGCCGCTGTCGTGCACCAAGTTAGTACGGTCAGTACCGGGAAAACGATTGGTATGTGTGGGTGCGTGGCGCGGTGAAGACGTATTCGTGAAAATCTTCTTGCCTATGCAAGGTGCTCGGCGACGATGGCAACGTGAGGAGCGCGCCATCCAGACGTTGTTGTCAAAGGATATCCTTACGCCACCACTACTGTACTCCGGTTATCTACAAGACCCAGGTGTGTACGTGCTTGTGTCGCGAACCATCGCTGGCGCCCGCGATGCCTTGCAGGCATGGCGCGATGCCGACGACGATGTCAAGCGTCTGGCATTATTGCGACAGTTAGTTTACGCGATAGCCCAGCATCACCATGCCGGTCTGGTGCAAAGAGATCTGCACTTGCGCAACTTTCTCGTGCAGGACAGTCGAATCTACACCATTGATGCCTCACGCATCCGTATTAGCGGATCGCCAGTAGCCAAACATGGTTCGATTGAGAATCTGGGATTGCTGTTGGCACAGCTTTATCCCGAGTTCGATCGATTTGTAACTGATGTCTATCCAGATTACGCGCAGATGCGTGGTTGGGATGTCAAACATACGGACCTGGCGACACTAAAACCAACAATAGACAGAAGCAGAATAATAAGAACGAGGAAATACTTGCGACGGATTCGCAAAGAGCGCGTGTTTCCGTCCTATAGAAACAATAAACAATTTGTGCGCTACGATAAGAGCTATGACTCGGAAGAACTCAAAGCGATACTGAGAGATCCCGATGCCGTCCTCGAAAGCGGGGTGTATCTGAAGCAAGGTAATACCTCTACAGTGGGTATAGCAACTATTGGTAGTCGGCGATTCGTGATAAAGCGATATAACATAAAGAGCCTTCGGCATGGGTTGAGTAGAGCACTTAGGAAAACACGGGCATCACTCTGTTGGCGCAATGCGCTTATTTTACGTTTCCATGGCATAGATACCGCACCGCCGGTAGCAGTTATCGAGCAGCGTGTCGGACCTGTACGGCGAACATCTTACTTTGTCAGTGAATATATCGACGGGTCTAATGCCAAAGATTTCTTTCTTTCGCAAGCAGTATCGCCAGAAAAAAAATCCATGACCGCCAGCAAGATTTCGATATTGTTAGATAACCTGGCCAGCCTGAGGATACGGCATGGCGACTTGAAGGCCACCAACTTCATAATTTGTGGTGATCGGCCGTACTTAATGGATTTGGATGGTATGCGGCAATACAAGCTGGGTTCTCGGTTCAAGCCATTACGGCGACAAGACCGGACCCGCTTTATGCGAAACTGGGATGATCACCCGTCACTACGCACATTGTTTGAAGAGGCAGAACAAGGAGCTGGCTAAGCGCCAGGTGTGGCTACCAGATCATTCGCTACGCATCAATTGTTCATACATCGCTATCACCGCTTTGCTCTGATCCTTAAGCCGGAAATGATCCAGTGCATATCGGCGTGCACCCTCACCGAGTCGTTTTCTAAGATTTGCATCGTTGGCGAGCCACACCATTGCCCCAGCTAGTTGCTCTGGGGTATCGTCGATGATAAGGCCGGTGTCTTCGTGCGCCACGAGTTCCGGCAACATGCCGCGTCGTGCTGCGATCACCGGTTTACCCATAGCCATCGCCTCGCGTGCGGCGCGACAGGTGCCATCGGTGCCCGGCATAAGGAATATCTTGAAGTCCAGGTTGTTCAAATAGGCAACATAGTCGTCGTTGGTGCGATAACCAGGGAGCAGCACGCAATCGTTCAAACCCATATCTTTTACCGGTTGTCTGACCATGGTATCGAAATGTGTTCCCTTGCCGACGATGAGCAAGCGAAGTTTAGGCGCACGCTCTACCGCGAGCTTCATCGCTGCTAGCAGTACCTCCCAACGACGGTGGCGTTGTGCCCGAGCAATTATGCCCACCAATACGTGATCGGAAGATAGCGATAGTTGTGGGCGTATATCCGGGTAGTCGCGCGAAGGGTCAAAGCGCTCCAAGTCCAACGCCGGGTTTATCAGGAAGATGCGGTCCTTGGGTAGACCGAAGTACTGCTGGTCTTGATCGGCGGCCAGCCGACTAAAACCGACGTAGGCATCGGTATAACGACGAAAAACGAGACGTTGTAGCCATGAATGCTCTAGTGCAACCCCTGTGTGATTAGTGCGCACGACCTTGACATGACGGCGGCAGCGATGGGCGGCATACGCGCCGATACCATGATCACGTGGTCTGTGCGTATGCACGATATCGATCGCGTGGTCCTCAAGGTAAGTTGACATTCGACCAATGTCGCGCATGCCATTCAAAGAAATAAGCTTGGTGAGGCGAAAATCCAAAATCGGCTCAAGGCCACGTTCCGCTGCTTTATCACCGACTGAACGTGGCCGTGGCTTTGGCGTGCGACAACAGGCCAAACGCACGTCAACGCCGTCGTCACGTAAGGCGCACGCGAGATTAACGACCGGCTCAGAGGGTCCTGTCCATTTGTAGTTGGAGTACAGATGGAGCACGCGCATAGCGTTACCCATCCACAGATAACGTTAATGGCATGGCGTGACCAGGTCGCGGGTCTTGTCGCGATTTCGTTTCAGCAAAGGGTAAGTGTAGCGGGTTCAACGTGGGCGTATGTAGCACACCGAACAACAGATGGTCAAATCACCGTTTTCGCAATTGCAATTCTCTCATGAGTCGAACAACCGTGTTTGTCACTCGTTGAGATGGCGTGCGGACTTTCGTTGATCGGAAGCGAAAGCACTGCACGTTGAGTAGGAAGGCGCGTACACTGCCACTACTAGTAGGTTCAACCACAATCCCCTCGGCATCAAGCGTATCGCCCACATCGCCATAGCCAAACAAGCGTTCAAAAAGTGCGCGTAATGCACCCCCGGTGGCATCATTGGGCTGCGCATCGGTAAGTAACGATGCCTTACCATTTCGTCGTAACAACATGAATGCCTTTGAATCATGGCAAACCGCGCCAAGCGGGACCGGGCAAAGGCCACGCAATGCTAATGCATTGGCGGCACCCCACGCGCGACCTAGTTGCTTTAAGCTAGTTTGTATAAGCGGTGTGATCCAGATGCTATCGCTCGAGGCTACACGCACACCCTCGCCGACATCTTGGTTCGCCAGCGCATGTTCGAGCGTGGCATCGGTGACATCGATCCGTGCATATCCTGTGCATCGATTACCGGCTATAGACCGAAAGCGACCGCCGCCTCGCCGTGCGCTGGCATGCATTCGACGGCAATCACGCCGTGCCAAGTGCGGTGCCAGCGCGCTAATCCTCTGCCACCAATACCTTGTCTTATTGCGATCGCCAGCCGCATAGTGGAGAAGGAAACGCATTCTATCGGTGGTACTTGTCCGCGCCATTCCACGATCTAGCTTCGCGATCATCCAACGTCGCGCCCGATCTGACGCGCGACTACGCATAACAGCACGTTCGAAATCGATTGCGAACAGTTCCATGGGGTCACTGCGGCGAACTAAAAAGTTGTTGGGGGCGAAATCATCCTGGAACAGGCCAGTGTCGTGCATGCGACGAACATAGGATCCGAGTTCTCGTGCAAGCGCATGTTTCTCAGCCATCGTCAGTTCGCCGCTCAACCACAGCTGCAGTAGGTCGACGACGTCATCTAAAATCGGCACCAATAGGAAACACGCAACCAGACGTCCATCCTCGTGCTGATCGCCGGCCGCTAACGGCAGTGGTGTGGCAAGCCCGCGCTGTGCCAGTTGTTCGGCCACGGTCATTTCGTGGCGTGTCTTGGAGATACGTCGGCGCCCAAGGATGTGACGGTCTAGAGGATATCGGTTGACCTTTAATAGGTAGTCCGGTGTGTCACCATCGGTCAACGTGAGTCTGTAGAGTTCCTTTCGACGACCAACCTTGATGTTAGGCGTTTCACCGCTTGCCAGGGAGTCGAGCGCGCGCCGCAACAGTGGTCGAACCGTATCTACGTTGCTGCCATGTCGTAACCGCCAGCGGACCGGACCCTCTTGTATTTCCAAACGTTTGGTCATGGTTACCAGCGAATGCTTATTATGGAACTGAAACGGAGCGGACTCACCTGTTGTCTCCCGGCATTAACAACAAAATTACAGGCTAGGTTTTGGACTCCGAAGCTTGAAACAGTGTCTGTGAATCACGCGTCCCGAACCTTCTTCCTGCTCCCGATTCCATGTTTCGGTTGGATTCCGCCAAGGGGCGGGAAATTGAACTCCCTGTGCAGGAAAATTGACGTTGTCCATGTATGCCTGCCAATAGGCCCAAAGCCTGAGAAATCGACTTCTATATAAGTAGGGTTACGCAGGAGCTTCGCAGAGTTTGGGAAAAAATCGGCATTGTCGAGAATTAACATGCCTCCCGGCTTTGCCTTACCCAGCGCTTCCTTGGCGCACCTTAAACGGTCATACTCGCCATCAATAATAATTACGTCGAAAGATTCGTCAAGTTTGCCGATCGCTTTGATGAAAGCGTCTTCCTCGCTTTCCACTATAATCTCCACATTAGGCGGTGCTATTGCGGCGATCTTATTTGCCCAGTCTTGACTGCTCTCCACACTTGTCACCTTCTCTGAGACTGAGGCCCAGAAGAGTGTTGAATTGCCACAGCCGTACTCGAATACGCGTTTTCCCGTAAAATCAAGTTGTCGCAGGTACTCTAAGGAGGGGTAGGTATACCATGGTATGGGATTGCCTTCGTTATCAATACAACTTCGTGTCTTTGCAGTATGATACAGGCCATACTCAAAATTTAGAATTCGAGACGACTGAAGAAGAGTGCGAAAATGGTGTGGAAAAAGATAACGCTTAATAATATTCGTTGTCAAAGGCCCTCTCCTTAAGCAGATTCCAACTAATGACGATTGATGCCGCATACTGGAAAAGAGACAGTCATACTACATCCGTAGGTGCATTTCTATTATCTGCGTTTCGAACGAGAAAGAAAATCTGCCATCCATGATCCCGCACTTGCTTAAATGAACATCTAAAATCTTCCGGTATGAGAAAGGAGGAGAAAAGTGGCCCCCTGATTTCGGACAGGTGGGATAAGTGTGTTGTCTGCGCTAGAGTCGTTCGAGGAGGACGAGCAGATGAGACCCAAACGACGTAACCACGCACCAGCCTTCAAGGCTAAAGTGGCACTGGCAGCTCTGAAGAACGGAGCCACCCTAAACATACCATCCCCGTAAAACAGACGTCCGTACACTAGACGCGAAGGTGAACCACAAGGCCCGAAGCGTGAGCCCCTCCTTCCAAAGTATGGCGGAAAGCCGAGCGAGGAGTTGGATGCTGAGCAGAAGTAGCCGGCATTGCACGGCAATGCGGCGGTAGCGCGGAACCGAACGTTAGGGAAAGATCGTATGCTCAAGAAGATCGAGAAAGTTGCCAAGCGCGTCCTCTCGCCGTTGCGGCCGCCGAGGAAACGGGTGCGTCAGGCCGATATCAAGGCGACGAGGAAGATCTACCGGGAATTCTTCTGGACCGCGTTCAAGGCATTGGACTACAACGTTATTGACGGAGACTACGTTGAGTTCGGCTGTTACGGTGGGATGACGTTTCGCCTGGCGTTCGACGAGATTCGTCGGCGGAAGATACAGCGTCACTTATGGGCATTCGACTCGTTCGAGGGCTTGCCGAAGGCATCCAGTGCGCTGGACGATCATCCGCATTGGAAGAAGGGCGCCATGGCAATGGGGCTTGATGCTTTCCACCGGATCTGCCGGTCGCACGGTATCCCCAAAGACGGCTACACGGCGGTGCAGGGATTTTATGAGGAGACGCTCTCGCGTTTGCCCTCTGATGCACCGCCGACGAATATTGCTCTAGCGTATGTCGACTGCGACATGTACTCGAGCACCAAGACCGTGTTGGAGTTCCTCACGCCGCGACTAAAACACGGAATGATCCTGGCCTTTGATGACTACTTCTGCTGGTCGTCGAACCAGATCTCCGGTGAAAGACGGGCACTGCTGGAGGCAGTTGCCAGCCTTAAAAAGTGGAACTTCGTGCGATACAAAGACTGCAGCTGGGCTGGCATTTCCTTCGTCGTGGAACGTACGGAGTCGGCAGCGTGGCGGGAATTGTAGTGCAGCAGGCGGTGGCCCCGCGGCTGAGCCAGATTTTCAGTGGCCGGGCCCGTATCGCGAGCCGGGCCGGGGTTCTCGCTCACAGCAACGGTTGCGAATCTTCGGTTGGGAAGAATGCCATCATCGAGTAGGATGACAGCATGCGCACGGGGGCATGAAGCGACGGCGGAAACCCTTGGCCTGCAGCCCCACGGACGCTTTGAACATGATTTATCGGTCTGTAACGGCTGAACGATGAGATATTCCGTAGTCATTCCGACACACAATTACGCCCATTTGTTACCCTTCGCCCTGGAATCGGCGCTGGCCCAAGAGGGTGATGATTATGAGATCATCGTCATTGACGACGGATCAACAGACAATACCCAAGCAGTCGTGGCCAGATATACGGCGACAGACAAACCGGTACGCTACACTCGCCAAGAAAACGCCGGACCGGCAGCGGCCCGCAATAGGGGACAGTGCGAGGCCAGAGGTGATTACGTCCTTTTCCTCGACGCCGATGACCGCCTGTTGCCCGGTGCGCTGAAATGCTTCGACCAGGCTATCAGTCAACACCCCGTGGAGTTTATCTGTGGCGGTCACATTTCAGTCAAACCTGACGGCAAAACAAAGGTTCACAACAGGGAGCCGTTTTCCGAATGCCAGGAGGATAACTTCATTGGCTTCCTCCGTAAGCGCTTCGGCAGCATCGTCCACGGTGCGGTCATCATCAAGCGAGAGGTATTCCAAGATCTCGAATATCCGGATACGTTATCCAACAATGAAGACTTGGTGCTGTTTGCCCAAATACTTGCGCGACATAAGGCCGCATCTTTTCCCGAGCCTGTAGTCGAGATCTTCTCTCATACCGACAGTCTGCGACATGATGTCGGGCGCCGCATGCAGACTGCAGACAAGGTTGTGGATCTTCTATTTGATCCAGTGAAAATACCACAACCGCTGATACTCTACCGAAGAGAATTCGCGTCACGGCACAGATTGTCCCTCTTCCGTTCCTTTTACCTTGCTGGCAAATATCCACAGGCCAGACGAATGTACCACCAAGCGATTAAGATTTTTCCGCCGAATCTATTT